>NZ_AZQX01000066.1:0-29847 GCF_000568385.1 Halomonas sp. BC04 | reverse complement strand
CGCCCGCCACAAGCGCCAGGCCGCCCCGCTGCCCTATTCCCTCTCGGCACTGCAGGTGGACGCCGCCCGCCGCTTCGGGCTCTCGGCCAAGGCGGTGCTGGATATCTGCCAGCGACTCTATGAGCGCCATAAGCTGATCACCTATCCGCGCTCCGACTGTCGCTATCTGCCCGAGGATCACCTCTCCCAGGCACGGCGTACCCTGGAGAGTGCCTGCGGCAGTGACGCCACGCTCCAGCAGTGGTTGGCCGGGGCGAATTTTGCGCTGCGCTCCAAGGCCTGGAACGACAAGAAGGTGGGCGCCCACCACGCCCTGGCGCCCACCGGCAAGCCGGCGGAGCTATCGCGCCTGGAGAAGGCCGAGGCCGATGTCTTCCGGCTGATTGCCCGCAATGTGCTTGCGCAGTTCTACCCCGCCCTGGAGACCCGCGAGGTCAAGGCCGAGTTCATGATTCTCGAGGAGCGTTTCCGGGCCAGCGGCCAGGTGCTGCTGCAGCCCGGCTGGAAGCCGCTGTTCACCACCCGGGATGAAGCGCCGCCGCTGCCACCGCTTATCGAAGGGGAAACCTGCCGGGTAACGGACTGCGCTGTCGAGGACCGGGAGACCCGCCCCCCGGAGCCCTTTACCGATGCCAGCTTGATCAAGGCAATGATGAACATCGCCCGCTATGTCGACGACCCGGCGGTTCGACGCACCCTGCGCGAACACGACGGCCTGGGAACCGAAGCGACCCGGGCCGGCATCATCGAGACCCTGCTGGAGCGGGGCTACCTGGTCCGTTGCAACAAGGCGTTGCGCGCCACGCGACTGGGCAACGGACTGATCGCTTCGCTACCCGAGGCCGCTTCCCGCCCCGAACGCACCGCACTATGGGAACAGCGGCTGGGCGCCATCGCCGAGCAGGATGCCGACCCCGCCCCCTTCATGGCATCGCTGATCGACGACCTGCACGCGCTGCTGGCCAGAGCCGATGCCGGACGGCTGCGTAGTGCCATGGCGGATGCCCAGGGCGAGGCTGGGCCGGCCGTCTCAGCGCGCCGGGGCAGAAGCAGCGGAAAAAGCAGCGGCAAGCCCCGTCGCAGCAGGAGCAGGGCAGCCCCCACCCGAAAGCGGCGCACCAGCTGAGCGGAGCGTTCACGATCACAGTGGCCGATTCGCATGGATGGAGCCCACCAGGTTCTCGGGTCAGCCTTTGCGCAATAGCAAACCGATACCAGCGACGGCGGCAACGGCACCGGCTATGAACAACCAGATTGTGGAGTCGGTGAACCGACCGGTGAACGTTTCGTACAGCTGATCCTCGATACCCTGGGAGGATTGGTAGCCGAAATAGAGCAAAATGGCACCGGCCACGAGAAGGGCAAGACCGATGATCTGGTTGGTAGACATAGGGGTCACTCCTGTTTCTGCTGGGTATCGGGAAACAGCCACCCGTCGAAGGCGCCCCGGGATAGACGGTGCTTGTACAATCACAGCCCGTTCGTCATATTGAACCATAGTCGTAGCAAAATAGTCTGTTCGGCAGCCAACCGCTGAACTTATCGGGTTAATCAGGCCAATCATGTCGACCGCTTCACACCTGATCGTGGGCCCTGGCGCCCTGGGTCGCCTGCTGGCTCTCCAGCTGGCCGACACTCAGCCGGTGGTACTGGCCGGCCGCAGGGCGCTGCCCGCCGAGCAGACCCTGACCACGCCGGAGGGCGAGCGGAGAACACGCCGCCTGACCATGGCCGATAGCCGTCGGCTACCGCCACTGGCACCCGCCTTTCTGCACCTGACCACCAAGGCCTACGCCACCGAGGCCGCCTATGACAGCGTAGCCGCCCAACTGCCACCGGCGACCCCGCTGGTGCTGTGGCAGAACGGCTTTGAGGTTCAGCCCACGCTGAGCCTGCGTCACACCGGGCCGGTGCTCTGTGCCTCCACCACCGAAGGGGCCTGGCTCGCCGGCGATACCGGGGTGGTACATGCGGGCCATGGTCTTACCTATCTCGGTGATCTCGACAACCGTTACCCCGAGCTTTGCCGGGCCCTAGCCGCAACTCTCACCGACACGGGCCTTCAGGCCAGCGCAGTGGCCGATATCCGCACTCGGCTTTGGCACAAGCTGGCCATCAATGCCGCCATCAACCCGCTGACGGCCCGATACCGCATTCGTAACGGCCAGCTGCGTGACCGCCCCTTCCAGCCGATGGTGACTCAGGTCATCGAAGAGGTCACCGCCATCATGGCAGCCGAGGCGATCCCCGACCCAGAGGCGGGCTGGCATGGGCTGGTATGGCAGGTGGTGGCGGGCACTGCCAATAACCGCGCCTCCATGCTGCAGGACGTCCTGGCCGGCCGCCCCACCGAGCGAGCAGCCATCCTCGGGCCGCTATTGTCAGCTGCCAGGCACCATGGCATAGCGTCCCCCTGCCTTGTGGCGCTCGACGCCGCCCTCGCCGGGCCCTGATCATCGTTGAGCGCCCGTTTGGCGGAATGCAACAACCCCTGCTAGCCTGTAAGGGCTAACTCTATTTCTATTGGAGCAGGGGCCCAGCAAAGAGCCAGCGTTGAAGAGAGCAAGGGTCGAGGCCGCCTGCCCAAGGTCAGGGATCATGAAACCGGGTTTACCAATAGCCGCCGTGCTGGTAGCCAAGCTGTTTTTTATCGCGTCACCGCTCGTGGCGGCTGACGGAGCACCCTCCTATGCCGGCAAATCCAGCGACCTCATGTATCTCGATAACGGCGTGGTGCTGGAGGGCCGTGGCCTGGAGACACCGGATGGCTACACCTCCGGCTTCCGCCTTACCGCTGGCTTCTCACCGCTGAACATGCCGCGGCTCGACCTGGGCGCCGAGCTCAGCTACCGCGAGAGTGATGAAGTGCCGACCCAGTTCGGCGACCAGCCCATGATCCTCAACACGACCAGCCTGGGCGGCAGCCTGGTGGCCGGTGTACGCCTCGGGCAGCTGGGGCTCTATGCCAAGTCCGGTTTCACCGAATGGGAGGGCGACCCGGTGACACGCAGCGACGAAATGCTGTTCGCTACCGCCGGCACTACGCGAGTCCAGGGCTTTGGTGCCCGTCTCCAGCATAATCGCCTGATCAGCCGCCTGGAGTTCGAGGAGTTCGATGCCCCCAGCATGGCCCACATGAATCTGATCACGGCCTCGATCCACTATCCTTTCTAGGCTTTCTATTTCTAGCTTTTGGTACGAGACCCAATGACATCGCCCGGCCTATTGGCCGGGCGATGTGGTTTCTGATGAAGCCGAGACGGATCAGCCGGTATTTCGCAGCCCTGCGGCGATCCCCGCCATGGTGACCATCAAGGCGCGGGTAAGTTCGCCACTGATGGCTCCATCGGCATCGCGGTTTCGTTGCAGCAGCTCTGCCTGCAGGCCATGCAAGGGGTCGATATAAGGGTTGCGCACGGCAATGGCCTGGCGAATCAGCGGTGTCTGCTCCAGCAGCTCCTCCTGATCGAGAATGGTCAACAGCACCTCGTGCAGGCGGGTGAAGCGCTCCCTGAGATCCTCTCCCAGTGCCTTCAGCGCCGGCTCATCCACCAGGCGTCTCTCGTAGTAGCTCGCAATGGCTACATCTGCCTTGGCCAGCAGCATCTCGAGCATGTCCAGGTAGGTGCCGAAGAAGGGCCAATGTTCGCGCATCTCGCGCAGCGTCTCCAGGCCACCCTCCTCCTCGAGGCGGGTACAGAACGCCTCACCGCTGCCCAGCCATGCCGGGAGCATCAGACGGATCTGGGTCCAGGCGAATATCCAGGGGATCGCACGCAGGGTTTCCACGCCACCATCCTGGCGCCGCTTGGTGGGGCGGGATCCCAGCGGCAGCCGGCCCAGCGCGCCTTCCGGCGTCACCGCCCGGAAGTAGGGTACGAAATCGGGATTCTCACGCACTACGCTGACATAGCCCCGGTGGGCGATAGCGGCCAGGCGGTCCATCTCCTCGCGCCAGTGAGGCTCTGGCGACGGCGGCGGCAACAGGGTCGCTTCGAGCACCGCACAGGCATAGATCTCCATGGAGCGCAGGGCAATGTCGGGCTGGCCGAACTTGAAGCGAATCATCTCCCCCTGCTCGGTGACGCGAAGACTGCCGTTCACCGAGCCCGGCGGCTGGGAAAGGATGGCAGCATGCGCCGGACCGCCGCCACGACCGACGGCACCGCCGCGGCCATGGAACAGCGTGAGGGAGACCCCGTGGGTGCGACACACTTCGACCAACCGCTCCTGGGCGCGATACTGGGCCCAGGCCGCCGCCAGTTGACCGGCATCCTTGGCCGAGTCCGAGTAACCGATCATGACCTCCTGTGTCGTGCCGGCAAGCGCCCGATAGCCCGGCAGCGCCAGCAGGCGGTCGACGACATCCCCGGCACGATTGAGATCATCCAGCGTCTCGAACAGCGGTGCGATGGGCAGGGACACTTCGCCCCCCACCTCCTTCATCAACAGCGCCACGGTCAACACATCCGAGGCTGCGCCGCCATGGATATGATGTAGGTGCCCAATGCCTCGGACTGCTCGTTGGCAATGACCCGAAAGGTGTCGAGTACTTCCCGCGTCTCCGTCGAACACTCCCAGCGTCGCGGAATCAGGGGGCGGCGCGACTCCAGCTCAGCCAGCAGGAAAGCCTGGCGCTGCTCTTCGCTCCAGTCGCGGTAGTGGCCCAGCTCCAGGGTTCCGGTGAGCTCCTCCATCACCAGGGCGTGGCGGCTCGCCTCCTGGCGAATATCCAGCTTGGTCAGGGTAACGCCGAAGATGGCGACGCGGCGAAGCGTATCCAGCAGCGCGCCGTTGGCAATGGTATCCAGGCCGACGTCGCACAACGAGCGATAGCAGGTGAGCAGCGGTGCATAGAGCTGGTCGCTGCTCTCGATGATGGGGCCTCCCTCGAAGCTACGGCCATCGAGCTCCGCCTTGGCCCAGTCCCGGGTCGCCTCCATCCGCTGCAGCAGGCGCTTGATCAGCTCGCGGTAAGGCTCGGCCACGCCCCCCACTTCGGCGCGCAGCGCGCTGTTGGATTTCCACATGGAGAGCTCGGCCTTGAGCTGCTCCAGGTCGCGCAGGTAAAGGTCCGCCGCCATCCAGCGCCCCAGCAGCAGCACCTCGCGGGTGACCCGCGAGGTGACGTTGGGGTTGCCGTCGCGATCCCCACCCATCCAGGAGGCGAAGACGATGGGCGCCGCATCCAGCGGCAGGCGCTCGCCGGCGGTCTCCAGCAGCAGCGTGTCCAGGTCGCGGTGGAAGGCGGGCACGGCCTGCCACAGCGAGTTCTCGATGACAGCAAACCCCCACTTGGCCTCGTCCACCGGAGTCGGTCGCTCATGACGGATCTCGTCAGTGTGCCATGCCTGGCTGATCAGTTCCTCGAGTCGCCCCCGGGCACGGCTGGCCCGCTCGGGGTAGTCGCTGGAGGATTCGATGATCGACAGGCACTCGTCAATGGCGTCGTATTTCTGGATCAGGGTGCGCCGTATGACCTCGGTGGGGTGCGCGGTGAGCACCAGCTCGACGCGCATGGTGGCGAGGCTCTCGACCAGCTTGCGCGGGGCATGCCCGGCCTGCTTAGCCCGCGCCAGCAGCTCACCGAGCATCGGCTGGCTGCCCGGCCGGTAGTCCTCCACCCGGCGGTAGCGGGCGCGATAGTGCTGCTCGGCGATATTGGCCAGGTTGAGGAACTGGTTGAAGGCCCGGGTAACCGGCAGCAGGTCACGGTCGGGCAGCTTGCGCAGATACTCGATGAGTTCGCGACTGCTCTGGACATCGCCCTGACGCCCACTCTTGGCATAGCCGCGAATGGTCTCGATCCGGTCGACGAAACTCTCGCCGAGATCGTCGGCAATGGTCCGGCCCAGGCTGTCGCCCAGTATGCGTACGTTGTCACGCAGTGATTCGTGCAGATCGTCGCTCATGGCCGGCGGTCTCCTGAAGGCGGTTCGGAAATGGGGGTGTCGTGCAGTTTGGCCTGCTGCCAGTAGTGTTCCATGGTGTCCAGGTCGACATCCCTCGTGGTCACGCCCCGCGCGCTCAGCGCCGCTTCCACGTAGCGGAAGCGGCGCTCGAACTTGGCATTGGTCTCACGCAGGCAGCGCTCGGGGTCGGCCTTGAGGGTGCGCGCCAGATTGGTCACGGCGAACAGCAGGTCGCCTACCTCCTCGGCCGCATGGGCGGTGTCGTTCTCGGCCAGCGCCTCCTCGACTTCCTCGAGCTCCTCGCGGATCTTGGCGATCACGCCACGGGCATCGGGCCAGTCGAAACCCACCCGGGCGGCGCGCTTGGAGAGCTTGGCCGCCCGTGACAGCGCCGGCAGGGTCCGCGGCACGTCATCCAATACCGAAGCCGCTGAGCCATCGGAGGTACGTTCGGCCCGCTCCTCGGCCTTGAGGCTTTCCCAGCGGCTGTTGACCAAATGCGTCTCGACCTGCTCGGCGCTGACGCCGGGCGGGCGACGCGAGGCCAGGGTGCCCTCGGGAAAGACGTGGGGGTGGCGGCGCAGCATCTTGTCGGTGAGCGTATGCACCACGTCGTGGAAGTCGAAGCGCCCCTGCTCCTCGCCGAAGCGGCTGTAGTAGATCACCTGGAACAGCAGGTCGCCGAGCTCACCGGGAAGCTCGTCGAAGGCGCGTCGCTCGATGGCGTCGGCGACCTCGTAGGCCTCTTCCAGGGTGTGGGGCACGATGGAGTCCCAGTCCTGCTGGATGTCCCAGGGACAGCCTTCGACCGGATCACGCAGCACTGCCATCAGCCTGAGCAGGTCATCGATGCCGTAGCGGCTCGCGCTCATGGCTTCTTCCCCTTGTGTTTTGCCCCCGGCCGCTTCGATCCCTTGGCACCGCTTCGCAGGCGCTGCACCTCGATGACGTTGGAGAGCTGCTGGATACGGGAAAAGAGCCGACCCAGGGTCTCGAGCCCATCGACTTCCACGGTGATTCGCATCCGGGCGATGCCGTCACGGGTGTCGGTGAGCGTATTGACCGAGAGGACGTTGACCTTGTCATGGCTGAGGATGCCGGTCACGTCGCGCAGCAGACCGGAGCGATCCCAGGCCTGGACCTCGATATCCACTGGATACTGGGTGCGCGCCCGCTCGCCCCACTCCACCTCGATGACGCGCTGGGGCTCGTCGACGCGCAGCTGCAGGATATTGGGGCAGTCCTGCCGGTGAACGGTGACGCCGCGCCCCTGGGTGATGAAGCCAACGATGGGCTCGCCGGGCACCGGATGGCAGCAGTTGGCCATGCTGGTCTTGAGGTTGCCCACCCCCAGCACCGTGATATCGCTGCTGCCGCCCTTGCCGGCATCGCGCCGCGGCTTGGCCAGCAGGCGGTCCAGCTGCTCCTGGTCGTCGGTCTCGCCAAACAGCTGCTGGGCCTGGTGCAGCACCTGGCCGACACGCAGGTCGCCGGCCCCCAGCGCAGCGTACATGTCGTCGGGGGTGGTGTAGTTGACCTTGCGTGCCAGGGTGTCGAGATCCATGCCCTCGACGTCCAGGCGCTTCATTTCACGCTCGAACAGCGCCTTGCCCTCTTCGAGGTTCTGGTCGCGGGCCTGATGCTTGAACCAGGCCTGGATCTTGGCCCGCGCCCGGGAGGTTCGCACATACCCCAGGCTGGGATTGAGCCAGTCGCGACTCGGCCCACCCTTGCTGGCAGTGAGTATTTCCACCTGCTGGCCGGTCTTGAGCTTGTAGGTGAGCGGCACGATACGCCCGTCGACCTTGGCCCCACGGCAGCGGTGGCCGACTTCGGTATGCACCCGGTAGGCGAAGTCGATGGGAGTGGCAATCCGCGGCAGGTCGATGACGTGGCCGTCGGGCGTGAAGACATAGATGCGATCCGGCGCCACGTCGCTGGATAGGCCTTCGCGCAGGTCGCTGAAGTCGCCCACCTCCTCCTGCCATTCGAGTACCTGGCGCAACCAGGCGATCTTCTCCTCGTAGCTGGAGCTCTTGCCGCCGGTATCGTGCCCCTTGTAGCGCCAGTGGGCGCAGACCCCCAGCTCGGCTTCGTCATGCATGGCGAAGGTGCGGATCTGGATCTCGAGCACCTTGCTCTCGGGGCCGAACACCGCGGTATGCAGCGACTGATAGCCGTTCTTCTTGGGGTTGGCGATATAGTCGTCGAACTCGTTGGGCACATGCCGCCAGCGGGAGTGCACCAGGCCCAGCACGGTGTAGCAGTCTGCCACCTCCGGCACCAGAATACGCACTGCACGCACATCGTTGACCTGGGAGAAGTCGATGCGCTTGCGCTTCATCTTCCGCCAGATCGAATAGATATGCTTGGCGCGACCGCTCACTTCACAGGGAGCGATGCCCTGGGCCTCCAGCATTCCCTGCAGCGTCTCGACCACCTCATGGATATAGCGGTCGCGATCCAGGCGCTTTTCGGCCAGCTGCCGGGCAATGGTCTTGTAGTCATCCTCATGCAGATAGCGGAAGGAGAGATCCTCCAGCTCCCACTTGACCTGGCCGATGCCCAGCCGATGGGCCAGTGGGGCGTAGATGTCGAACACCTCGCGGGCCACCTGCAGGCGTTTCTCCCGCGGGGCGTCCTTGGCCTGACGCAGGGCACAGGTCCGCTCGGCGATCTTGATCAGCGCCACCCGAACGTCGTCGATCATGTTGACCAGCATCTTGCGCAGGTTGTCCTGCTGGTTGTGCTGCACCATGCCCTGGCTAGGGGTCTGGGCATTGCTGATGGCGGCCATCTGCAGCACGCCCTCGATCAGGCCCGACACCTCGCTGCCGAAGCGCTTGGTCACACCCTCGACGGCGATCTGCCCTTCACGCACGGCTCGATAGAGTACGGCGGCCTCCAGCGCCGGCTGGTCCAGCTTGAGCAGGCCGAGGATATCGGCCATCTCGAGGCCCATCCGGAAACTGGAAGCCTCGGGCAACCATGACTTGTGGGGTCGCTCCGCCTGGTGGGCCAGACGCTGGGCAAGCTCGCAGGCCTCCCGCATCTCGGCGGGGTCACGCAGCTTGGTGTCTTCCTGCAGCCGCGCAAGCCAGTGGCCGATGTCGACTTCGCCCGCATCGGTCAATGGCTGGTCATCGCGCACTTTCACCATCTCTCTAGGCTCCTTGCGATGGTGGCTGCCGTTCGCAGTGCTCGAACAGCAGGATGGATTCCAGATGCGAGGTATGCACGAACATGTCGGCTACCGCCGCCCGGGTGATGCGATAACCACCATGCACGAGTCGTGCCGCATCCCGGGCCAGGGTGGCGGGGTCACAGGCCACATAGACCAGCCGGGCCACGGGACGTTCCACCAGGGCACGGCAGGCCGGTGCCGCACCATCACGGGGCGGATCGAGCACAACGGCATCGGGCTCGATGCCCTTCAACAGTGCGACGACCGCCTCCTCGCGGATCAGGTCTGCCTGCCGGGCGTCAACCGCCAGCCCGTTGCTCCTGGCGTTGTCGACCAACCGCTCGACCATGGCCGGGTTGCCCTCCACCGCAGTGACAGTGGCGCCGTCGGCCGCCAACGGCAGGCTGAAGTTGCCGACACCAGCGTAGAGGTCGAGCACCCGCTCGCCAGCCATGGGAGCCAGCCATTCCCGTGTCGTCGCCACCAGTTGCGCATTGACCGCCTCGTTGACCTGCAGGAAGTCGCCGGGACCGAAGCACAGCTTGAGATCTGCATCGCGGCCGGGCAGACGATAGGCCAAGTCGGGCGGGGCGCAAAGCCACTCGAATACAGGAGCATCACGCCCCCCCAGGTGTCCCACGGCCACCCCCTGCTCATGGGAAAACGCCTGCCAACGCTGGCGGTCGGCCTGATTGTCACGCAACTGACGAACCACCACGACGGCCGAATCATCGGCGGCGACCAGCTCCAGATGGCCGACCTGGCGCGGTGCGTCCAGACGGGCCAGCAAGTCGCGCAGCGGTACCAGCAACACCTCCAGGGCGGGTACCAGCACCAGGCAGCTCTCCACATCGACCAGGCGGCTGCCATGGTGGACGCGAAAGCCCAGGTGGACCCGGCCCTGTGCATCGACCTTCACCCCCAGCCGGGCACGGCGTCGATAGCCGGCTACAGCGTCTGCCAGCAGAGCCGGCGGCGTCGGAAGCGATATCCCCTCCCGGGCCAGCAGGTCGACCAGTACCGCCTGCTTGTGTCGGCGCTGGGCCGCCACGGAAAGATGCTGGAGGTCGCAGCCGCCGCACTGGGCATAGTGGGGACAGGGAGGGTCGACACGCTCGGGAGAGGCCTCGAGGAGTTCGCGGACATGGGCCTCATCGAACCGCTTGCGGGCACGATGGACCGCCACCTCGAGCCGCTCCCCGGGCAGCGCACCCTCGATGAACAGGGTCTTGCCGCTGGCCGAGCGCGCTACACCGCGACCATCGTGGGCCAGGCGCTGAACCGTGACTGCCGTCACTTCGGCGTCGGTGGTGGTGGTCCGTACGGATGGCTCGCTGGCCCGCCCCTGGAGGCCGGAGACACCCGAGCGTTGACGCGGCGGCCGGCGCTTGCCAAGCATCGCCACGTCAAGCTTCCGGGGCAAACAGGCCGGTGGAGAGATAGCGGTCGCCACGATCGCAGACGATGAAGGCGATCACCGCGTTCTCGACCTCCGCAGCGATACGCAGCGCACCCGCCAGGCGCCGCCGGAGGAAACACCGGCCAGGATGCCTTCCTCCCTGGCCAGCCGCCGCATGTGCTCCTCGGCCTCATGCTGGCCGATATCGAGCACCCGATCGACCCGGGAGGCATCGAAAATGCTCGGCAGGTACTCCTTGGGCCAGCGCCGGATCCCGGCAATACTGGCGCCATCCTCCGGCTGCAGGCCTATGATCTGGATAGCGGGGTTGCGCTCCTTCAGATAGCGCGATACCCCCATGATGGTTCCCGTCGTCCCCATGGAGCTGACAAAATGGGTGATCGTGCCGCCGGTCTGCTCCCAGAGTTCAGGACCGGTACCGAGATAATGCGCCAGCGGGTTGTCGGCATTGGCGAACTGGTTGAGCGGCTTGCCCTCGCCCCGGGCGATCATCGCCTCGGCCAGGTCACGCGCCGCTTCCATGCCGCCCTCCTTGCTGACGGTAATCAACTCGGCGCCGAAGGCCGCCATGGCCTGCTTGCGCTCGCTGGAGGCACTCTCCGGCATGATCAGCACCATCCTGTAGCCCTTGATGGCCGCCGCCATGGCCAGCGCGATACCGGTGTTGCCCGAGGTTGCCTCGACGAAAGTGTCTCCCGGGGTGATTTCGCCGCGTGCCTCCGCCTGAGAGAGCATCGACAACGCCGGGCGGTCCTTCACCGAGCCGGCGGGGTTGTTGCCCTCAAGCTTGGCCAGCAAGGTGTTGTTACGGCCCGCCGTGATCCGCGTGAGCCGCACCAGCGGCGTATTGCCGACGACGTCCTCGATGGTAGGAAAATGCATGTAACCGTCCTTATGGAAACGTCTTTTCATCATTATATCCGTGCCGCCTCTCACTGGACAGGCATCCCGGCCAGCTGTGGCATACTGCAACGAGATTTACCGTGATAAAGGATTACCGATGTCGCTCGGAAACCGCTTGACGCTCTGGTTACTGTGCCTCCCCCTGCTGGTGTCGATGGCCGTGGTAACGCTTGGCCTGTACCAGGAAACGGAATGGCGAAAGTCAGCACTGCGCGATCGCCTGGCCACCGCGGCAGAACTGCAGGCACCGACGCTCGCCCAGGCCATCACGGCCAATGAAGAGGCGCAGCTGGACAGCCTGGCCCATCGCCTGCTCGATATCGAGGAGGCCCGTGGCGTCGGCGTCTATACCGAAGCCGGCATGACGATGCTGGAGCTGGGCCGCAGCCGTGCCCAGGTCGCCATGGCACCACCCCAGGAGACCCAGCTCGATACCCGGGGGGATCTGTGGCGATTGCTGGTCCCCCTTGACCTGCCCGAGGGTAACGGTGTCGTTCAAGGCGTTGCCTGGCTCGAGATCGACATCGATTCACGCGCACTGACCCTGGACCACTACCGTCGCCTGGCCAGCGCCGGCCTGGGGCTACTCATACTCGGACTGCTGCTGTTCGTGCTGGCCTCCTCGCTGGGACGTCGCCTGGATAGCAACCTTAACGCTGCCACCGAGGCGCTGCGGCGCCTGCGCGGCGGCGACCTGCACACTCGGCTCGCCGAAGATGGCCCCCCGGAGCTGCGCCAACTCGCCCAGCAGGTCAATGCCCTGGGGGATGAGCTCGATCACTCCCGGGACAACATGCAGCGCCAGATCGAACAGACGACCGCCGACCTGCAGGAGTCGATGGAAACCATCGAAATCAAGAACATCGAACTTGACCTGGCCCACCGCCGCGCCCTGGAGGCCAACCGGGTCAAGTCGGAGTTCCTGGCCAGCATGAGCCACGAGATTCGCACGCCACTCAACGGTATCGTCGGCTTCTGCCGCCTGCTGGGCCGCTCGCGCCTCGAGCCCCGGCAGCGTGAATGGCTCGACCAGGTCCAGGTGGCTTGCGACAACCTGCTGGCCCTGGTCAATGACGTACTGGATTTCTCGCGTATCGAAGCCGGGCGCCTCGAACTCGACCGTGCAGAGGTGGATATGGTGTCACTGGTGGACGAGGCGCTGGGGCTTCAGGCACCGCTGGCCCACCAGAAGGGACTTCACCTTCTGGGCCTGGTCTATGACGACGTTCCCTCACCGCTTCGCGGCGACCCGCTGCGCATCCGCCAGGTACTGATCAACCTGGTACACAACGCCCTGAAGTTCACCGAACAGGGTGAAGTCATCGTGCGCGTCATGGTCGAGGACCAGTCGAACAAGGGTCAGGTGCTGTTGCGTGTCAGCATCAGCGACACCGGCATCGGGCTGACACCCCAGGAGCAGCACGACCTGTTCCAGGCATTCCGCCAGGCAACGGCAGGCCACTCCCGCCAGTATGGCGGCTCGGGGCTGGGCCTGGCCATCAGCCGGCAGCTGGTGGAGCAGATGGGGGGGCGAATCACCGTCGAGAGCGAGCCGACCAAGGGCTCGATCTTCGCCTTCAGCCTGCCGCTGGACATCATCGGTGGCATGGAGACGTTACCGGAACGAATACTCGACGGCGAACGCATCGCCCTGTATGAGCCTCACGCCCCCACCCGCCACGCGCTCAGTCATCTCCTCACCCGCTGGGGGGCACAGGTGGTCGAAGTGCCACACCCCACGGTGCAGGCGCCAACACCCGCGCTCATGGTGGCCGGATTGCCCACCGTACTGTCCGATGCCGTACTGGAGGAGTGGCAGAGCTGGCTGGACGCTTGCCCCTGCCCGGTTCTGCTGCTGGTCAACGCCACACCACTGGAATTACCGAAGCTCACGCTTCCCCGTGGCGGAGAGATTCTGTGCAAGCCCATCTCGCGCCAGGCACTGGCCGAAGGGCTGCGGCGCTGTGGTTCGCTGCGTGGCGAGGTGGTGGTGGCACCCAACCTGAATCGCCTGCTGGTCGTGGACGACAACGCCAGCAACCGACGCCTGCTGAAGGACATGCTGCAGCGGCCTGGCCTGTGGATCGAGGAAGCGGGAAGCGGTGAAGAGGCGCTGGCCCTGGCCGAAAGCGAGCGGTTCGATCTGGTGCTGATGGATATTCGCATGCCGGGAATGGACGGGGTCGAGACGACGCAGGCCCTGCGCCAGCTGGGCGGCTCCTGGTCACACTGCCCGGTGGTTGCCGTGACGGCACACGCCCTGGAGGATGATCGGCAGCAGTTGCTGGACAGCGGCCTTCAGGAGGTCCTGATCAAACCGGTGGATAGCCATGCCCTTGAACTCATCCTGCAGCGCCACCTGCGCATTACCGCACCTCCCAGACAGATGGCGCCGGAAGCCACGGAGCGGCAGGAGCAGAGCGAGGAGTTGGCCGTCGTTGACCTGGTGCTTGGCACCCGCCTGGCCAATGGCAGCGAATCCCTCGCCCTGGAACTCCTGCAGGAGCTTGCCGTTTCACTCCCCGCCAGTGCCAGGGAGCTACAGGCGGCCCTTTCCACCGATGACTCTGAGGCCCTGCTGGACACCGTGCACGCCCTGAACGGTGCCTGTCGCTACTGCGGGGCGCCGGAGCTGGCGCTGGTGGCGGAAACGCTGGAGACCCGGCTGCGCTCGAAGGGCATGACCGATGTCGAGCCGTTGATCGACGACCTGTTCCGGGCCATGGACCGTCTACGAGCCTGGCATGCCCAGCAGCAGAATCAGCCTTCCAGCGCAACCAACACCGATGTCAGCGAGGCCTCCTCGCTCAAGGGCAAGTGAAGCGATGTGTCGCCCGGTATAGTTATCCGGCTTCGCTGTCGTCCGGGTCGTCGTGATGATGGTCGTGCTCTTCCAGCGAGGCCACGAAGCCTGCCTCCTGGCCGGCGATGATCAGACGCTTCATGTCGACCACGGCCTCCTTGAGGCCCACGAAAAGGGCACGGGCAATGATGGCATGGCCGATATTGAGCTCATGCAGGCCGGGAATCGCGGCGATGGCCTCGACATTATGATAGTTCAGTCCGTGGCCGGCATTGACCACCAGTCCGAGATCGAGTGCCATCTCCACCGCCGCGGACAGCCGGGCATGCTCTCGGCGAGCCGCGCCACCGGCCAGCTCGGCATAGGTCCCCGTGTGCAGCTCGATGACCGGCGCCCCGGCCTTCACCGCGGCCTCGATCTGGCCGGGCTCGGGATCGATGAACAGCGAGACCTCGCAGCCTGCCGCCCCCAGCCGACGACACGCTTCGGCAATGGCCGGAAAACCGCCAACCACGTCGAGCCCGCCTTCTGTGGTCAGCTCTTCACGCTTCTCGGGCACCAGGCAGACATGGGCCGGGCGTATCTCCTCGGCCAGGGCGAGCATTTCTTCGGTGACCGCCATCTCCAGATTCATGCGCGTATTGAGCACCTCGGCCAGCAGGCGCACATCGCGGGGTTGTATATGCCGCCGATCCTCGCGCAGGTGCACGGTGATACCGTCGGCACCGGCCTCCTCGGCCTGCAGTGCCGCCTGAACCGGGTCAGGATAGCGGGTACCGCGAGCCTGGCGCAGGGTGGCGATATGATCGATATTGACGCCGAGCAGGATACGGGGGGGATGCATGATCTCTCTCCAAAGCCGATAGAACGGGGGTCAGTGTGGGCCGGTGCGGCGCCGCTGGGCAAGCTGGCGCATCAACTCGCGTGATCGCAGTGGCCTCGCGCCCAGCAGGGGCGCCAGTGCGGCGCGGGTGATGGCTTTGGCGGGGCCGGCAAGGCCGGGCTTGGTCCAGTCGCCGCCGGCAAGCAGCCTCAGGGTTCGGCCGTCGATACCGGGCTCGCCGGGGACGAAGGCGCGCGTGGCAAGATCGAAACGGTAGTGGCAGTGGGGATCGAGTTCGCGCCCATCGGGCTCGGTAAAGCGCGGGGCCGCATCCAGGGCCTCGAGCAGGGCGACCTCGAGGCGGCGCAGTGCCCCGGCACGCCCCTCTGGGCGTGGCAACGCCTCGAGCAGCGCCCCATAGAAGGCAAATACATCGGCTACCGGCAGCTCCACCGGTAGGGTGCGGGTCAAGAGTTCGTTGGCATAGAGCCCGCAGAGCAGCCCTTCGCCCACCAACAGTGCCGTCGAGCCACGGCTTTCCATCAGCCGCAGTCGCTTGAGCTCTCCATTCCCTACCCAGGTCAGGTGTAGCGGGGTGAAGGGTTGAAGCCGACCACGCGAGCGCGACCCCGGGCGCTGCACTCCCTGGGCCACCGCCCGCACGCGGCCGTGCTCGAGGGTCAGCAACTCGACCAGGCACTGGTTTCACGATAGGGACGCTTGTGCAGGAGGAAGGCTGGCTGTGGCTGCATGTCAGGCATCCGGCAGACACATTGACAGACACACCGGCCTCGCCGAGCGCAGACCGTGGGTCGCCATCAGTCGAGGTTGTAGCCAAGGCTCTTCAAGGCCCGCTCATCATCGGACCAGCCCCGCTTCACCTTGACCCAGAGGTTGAGCATCACCTTGGCGTCGAGGGCACGCTCCATGTCCAGGCGTGCCTCGCGACCGATGTTCTTGATGCGCTCACCGTTCTCGCCGATCAGAATCTTCTTCTGTCCCGAACGCTCCACCAGGATCAGGGCGCTGATATGCACCACGCGACCTTCGTCGCGAAACTCTTCTATCTCCACTGTCACCTGGTAGGGCAACTCGTCGCCCAGCTGGCGCATGATCTTTTCCCGCACCAGTTCGGCGGCAAGAAAGCGCTGGCTCTTGTTGGTGACCTGGTCCTCGGGAAAGTGGTGGACGCCTTCGGAAAGGTGCTTGGCCACCTCGGCTTCGAGCTCCGGCACATTGGTGCCGTGCTTGGCCGAAATGGGAATGATGGCGGCGAACTCTCGCCGAGCCCCCACCTCGCCAAGCCATGGCAGCAAGGTGCTCTTGTCCTCGAGCCGATCGACCTTGTTGACAGCCAGGATCACCGGGGCCTGAACATGCTCGAGACGCTGGAGCACGACCTGGTCCTCGTCGCTCCAGCGGGTACGGTCGATGATGAAGACCACACAGTCCACATCACGCAGAGCCTGGGTCGCAGCCTGGTTCATGAAACGGTTGATCGCCTTGTTGCGATCCTTCGCCATGATATGAATGCCCGGCGTATCGACGTAGATGAACTGTGCCTCACCTTCCGTCTTGATACCCATGACCTGGTGACGCGTGGTCTGTGGACGCCGCGAAGTGATCGATATCTTCTGGCCGAGAATTCGGTTCATCAAGGTGGACTTGCCCACATTGGGACGCCCCACGATGGCGACAAAGCCGCACGTCTGGCTCATTTGCT
This sequence comes from Halomonas sp. BC04, assembly GCF_000568385.1. Classification (NCBI taxonomy): domain Bacteria; kingdom Pseudomonadati; phylum Pseudomonadota; class Gammaproteobacteria; order Oceanospirillales; family Halomonadaceae; genus Halomonas; species Halomonas sp. BC04. The sequence continues at coordinate 13,079 of NZ_AZQX01000066.1, read as the reverse complement.
ACGCCCTCCTAGGGTCTCGAGCTTGGAAAGCGCCATCTCAGCCGCTTGCTGTTCGGCATGCCGCCGACTGGCCCCTATGCCGAGGGTGTGCTCATCCAGCAGTCCGATGTGACACTCCACGGTAAAGGTCTGGTCATGCGCCTCCCCTTCCACCGACACCACCTCATAGCGAGGCAGGGGCACCTGTCGCGACTGGAGGAACTCCTGGAGTCGGGTCTTGGGGTCCTTCTGGGTATCCTGCAGGTCGATGGCTTCCAGGCGCTCGGCGTACCAGGCCAGGACACGGGTTCTCGCCACATCCATTCCGGCGTCAAGGTAGATGGCGCCGAGCACCGCCTCGACGGCATCGGCGAGTATGGAATCACGGCGGTGGCCGCCGCTCTTCATTTCGCCAGAGCCGAGGCGCAGGCACTCGCCGAAGGACATCTCTCTCGCCAGCTCGGCCAGTGTCTGGCCACGCACCAGCCGGGCACGCAGTCGTGACAGCTGGCCTTCCCGTGCCTGGGGGAAGCGTTGGTAGAGCGCTTCGGCGATCACGAAGTTGACGATGGAGTCACCGAGGAACTCGAGTCGTTCGTTGTTCTGCCCGCCGAAGCTGCGATGGGTCATGGCCAGCTCCAACAGGGTGTGATCCCCGAAGGTGTGGCCGATGCGTCGGCTGAAGGCGTTGAGGGAGTTGCTCACGAAGCTCCTGCTATCTACAAAGAAACGGACTGTCCAGAGACAAGAATAAGAACCATCGCCGAGAGACCTCGAGGGTCAATGGATGCGGCGAACGTTGGAGAAACTGGGCAGACCACCATCCCACTGCATCCAGACAGCAAAGGCACGCCCGACGATGTTCTCTTCGGGTACGAACCCCCAGTAGCGGCTATCGTTGGAGTGGTCGCGATTGTCGCCCATGGTGAAGAAGTGCCCTTCCGGCACTACCAGTTCACGCACTCGCGGCCCCGGGTCACGGGGATTATTGTAGATCCGGTGGCTGATTTCGCCCAATTGCTCCTCCAGCAGCCACTCTTGCGGTGCTTCTACCGGGCCCTCTTCGATCAGGCGCTTGGGTACCGGTTCGCCATTGACGTAGAGCTGCTTGTCCTCGTAGCGCACGGTATCGCCCGGCAGTCCCACCACGCGCTTGATGAAGTTCACCGAGGGCTCGTTGGGAAAACGAAAGACCATGACGTCACCGCGCTGGGGATCGCCCATTTCGACGAAACGGGTATGAGTCACCGGCAGACGCAGGCCATAGGCATACTTGTTCACCAGGATGAAGTCGCCGACTTCCAGGGTGGGGCGCATGGAACCGGAAGGAATCTGGAAGGGTTCGACCAGAAAGCTGCGCAGCAGCAATACCACCAGCAGGACCGGAAAGAAGGAGCGTGCGTAATCGACCGGCCAGGGCTCCTTGAGCACCTTGGCACGTGTCGCTTCGTCGAGCCCTTCGGTCGTTTCGGCTTCAGCAGTGGCCAGGTTCCGGCGTCGCCCCGGGCGCAGCAAGATCAGGTCGAGCAGCCATATCAGACCGGTGACTGCCACCGCAATCACCAGCAGAAGTGAGAAATCCATAGTATCGTCGGTCCCTAGTCATTCACCTTGAGTACGGCCAGGAAAGCATCCTGGGGAATTTCCACCCGACCGACCTGTTTCATGCGCTTCTTGCCCGCCTTCTGCTTCTCCAGCAGCTTCTTCTTGCGCGAGACGTCGCCGCCATAGCACTTGGCCGTCACATTCTTGCGCAGCGCCTTGACGGTGGAGCGCGCCACTACCTGGCCACCGATGGCGGCCTGGATCGCCACGTCGAACATCTGGCGGGGAATCAGCTCCTTCATCTTCTCCACCAGCAACCGCCCGCGCCCATGGGCATGGTCGCGGTGGATGATGACGGCCAGGGCATCGACCTTGTCGCCGTTGATCAATACGTCCAGGCGCACCAGCTTGGCCGCCTGGAAGCGTTCGAAGCCGTAATCCAGCGAGGCATAGCCCTTGGAGATGGATTTTAATCGATCGAAGAAGTCCATCACCACCTCGCTCATGGGCAGCTCATAGACCAGTTGGATCTGGCTGCCCAGGAACTGCATATCGCGCTGGGTGCCACGGCGGTTCTCGCACTCCATGATCACGTTGCCGACGAACTCCTGGGGCACAAGGATGCTGGCACGCACGATGGGCTCACGCATCTCCTCGACATCGGCCATGTCCGGCAGCTTGGAGGGGTTGGAAACGTACTTGACGTCGCCATTCTTCATCGCCAGCTCGTAGACCACGGTGGGCGCCGTGGTGAGCAGGTCCAGGTTGTATTCACGCTCGAGGCGCTCCTGGACGATCTCCATGTGCAGGGTGCCGAGGAAGCCGACACGGAAACCGAAGCCCAGGGCATCAGAATTCTCGGGCTCGTACTCCAGCGAGGCATCGTTGAGCGCGAGCTTCTCCAGCGCGTCGCGGAAGTCCTCGTAGTCGTCGGCGCCAACCGGGAACATGCCGGCATAGACCTGGGGCTTGACCTTCTGGAAGCCCGGGAGGCGCTCCACGTCCGGGGTCTTGGCATGGGTGATGGTATCCCCCACCGGCGCACCCTGGATCTCCTTGATCCCGGCCACCACGAAGCCCACCTCGCCGGCACGCAGGATGCCGGTCTCCTTGCGCGACGGGGTGAAGATTCCCACCTCATTGGCCTGCCAGTCACGACCGGTGGACTTGATGCGGATCTTCTGGCCCTTCTTGAGAGTGCCGTCGAAGACACGAACCAGCGAGACGACGCCCAGGTAGTTGTCGAACCAGGAATCGATGATCAGCGCCTGGAGCGGTGCTTCCCGGTCGCCCTTGGGTGGTGGAATGTCACGCACCAGGCGCTCGAGCAGCGCATCGATGCCCAGGCCACTCTTGGCAGAGACCTGGCAGGCATCGGTGGCATCCAGGCCGATGATCTCCTCGATCTCATGGGCCACCTTGTCGGGATCGGCCTGGGGCAGATCCATCTTGTTGAGCACCGGCAGCACCTCGAGACCCTGCTCGATGGCGGTATAGCAGTTGGCCACCGACTGCGCCTCGACGCCCTGGGCCGCATCGACCACCAGCAGTGCGCCTTCACAGGCATAGAGCGAGCGCGAGACCTCGTAGGAGAAGTCCACGTGGCCCGGGGTGTCGATGAAGTTCAGCTGATAGGTGTGGCCATCGTCAGCCTGGTAATCCAGCGTCACCGACTGGGCCTTGATGGTGATACCCCGCTCACGCTCGAGGTCCATCGAATCGAGCACCTGCTCCTTGAGCTCACGCTCGGTGAGCCCCCCGCAGCTCTGGATCAGGCGATCTGCCAGGGTCGACTTGCCATGATCGATGTGGGCAATAATCGAGAAATTCCGAATATACTTAAGCTTTTCGTTGCTTGCGTCGTTGCTCATCTAGCCCAATCCGGTGTTCGTCACGTGCCCAGAGGCGGCCGGTTCGTCCGCGACCCGTTCACGTCGAATGAATTCAATGGCGGGTATTGTACCGGCATGGCGGGGGGTTGGACAGCGAAGCCGTGGACCACTGCCGGGAACGAAGGCGCCCCCCATCGGGAGATGAGAGGCGCCTCGAGGGTACACGCGTTCGAGGGTGCCGCTGGCGTATCAGTCCTGGCCCAGCCTCAGGGCGACAAACAGGGAGCGCCCTTCGCGATAGAGTCGTACCGGTACGGCACGGTCCGTCGGAAGATTCTCGACCAGTTCCAGCAGCTGCGAGCCACTCTCCACGGTGTGATGATCGATACTGACGATGACATCGCCGCGGCGAATCCCGGCCCGGGCCGCTGCCCCCTGGGGCTCGACCTCACGCACCATGACACCGGCCTCGATCCCCAGGCGCTCGCGCTCGGCATCATCGAGCTCACTGACCGCGATCCCCAGCCGTGCCTGGGCACTGCGATCGTCACGGGCGTCGGCACGCGGGTCATCGCTGTCCGGCCAGTCGCCGATGGTCACGGTGATCTGCTCACGCTGGCCGTCACGCATGATGGTCAGCTCCGCCTCGCTGCCAGGCGAGACGCGACCGATCAGCCGCGGCAGGTTGCGCGAGCGCTCGACCTCCTCGCCGTCGACCTCGAGAATGATATCACCTGCCCGAACGCCGCCCTCGGCCGCCGGCCCTTCCGGATCCAGGTCGGCGATCAGCGCGCCACTGGCACTCTCCATGCCGAACGACTCGGCCAGATCTCGCGAGACCGGCTGGATCATCACCCCGAGCCAGCCACGGCTTACACGCCCGTCGTCACGCAGCTGGCTGGCCACATCCATGGCCACGTTGATGGGTATCGCAAAGGAGAGGCCCATGAAGCCGCCGCTGCGGGTGAATATCTGGGCATTGATACCTATCACTTCACCGTCGAGGTTGAAGAGCGGACCGCCCGAGTTGCCTGGGTTGATGGCAACATCGGTCTGGATGAAGGGGACGTAGGCATCCCGCGGCAGGGTGCGGTTGATCGCACTGATGATGCCGGCAGTCACCGAGTGGTCGAAGCCGAAGGGCGAACCGATAGCGGCCACCCACTCGCCCACCCTGAGCGTATCGGAATCTCCGGTGGGCAGTGCCGGAAGGTCCTCGGCATCCACCTTGAGCACCGCAACATCGGTCTGCGGGTCGGAGCCGATCAGCTCGGCCTCCATTTCACGGCGATCAGCCAGCCGGACCAGTATCTCATCGGCCCCCTCGACCACATGGGCATTGGTGAGGATGTAGCCATCCGAGCTGATGATAAAGCCGGAGCCCAGCGACTGGCGCTCCTGCTCCTGCCCGGGACTGCGACCTGGCGGTCCACCGGGGTCTCCCGGGAAGCGATCACCAAAGAAGTGGCGGAAGATATCCGGGATGTCCTGTCCACCGAAGCCCTCGAATGCTGGAGCACGCTCCACCGTTCGCGTGGTGGAAATATTGACCACCCCCGGTGCGGCCTGTTCGACCAGGCTGGCAAAGTCGGGAAGGTCGCGGGCATGGGCCGCCTGCCAGGGGAGCAGCAGGGCCAACAGAAGCGCCCACAGCGGAAAAGATCGGGTCATTGGTCTCATGAAAAACTCCTGCGTCATTGCGTACGTTTCACATGTCAGCTGTTGTTATCCGCCTTTTCCCAGTCAATCATCACTGGTGGCATCCTCCCAGACCAGGCTATCAGCCACCTGGCCAGCACGCGGGGCGGCAACTCCCCCATCACCACCACCTGCATGGGCTGCTCACCCACTGTCAGATGGCGCACCACAGCAAGCGAGATACCCAATCGATGAAGGCCGGGGATGAGCCGCTCCCGCCCCTCCTCAATCGCTTCGACGAACAGGCTCAGGTAGAAAGGCCGTCGCTATAGATGCGGTGCCCCACTTCCTCGCCATGACGCTCGCTACGCGTATCCACCGGCTGGCCGACGAACCCTTCCGGTAGCCATTCGGGACGCCAGGGCTGCTGGGAGGTGAGCGAAGCTCATCGAGAAAGACGCTACCGTCATGGAGCTGCGGCGTCTGGAGTTCGGTAATCTGGAAGGTTTCGACCACTCGACCGCGATCGTCGAGGAGTTCGCGCTTCAAGGGGAGTGCTGTGGTGGAGTCGAGCCACACTCGCTGACCGAAACGCAGCCCGTCGAGAGGCTCGATGTCCAGGCGAACGGCGGGGCGATTGGCGATCCGCTCGCCGCTTCCCAAGCCAAGCCGATAGAACTGGTCGAGATGCCTGGCCACCCCGGCCGGCGAGGCAGGGGCTTCTTCCTCGCCATCGGCCCAGCCCAGCCGTCCGATGCGCCCACGGCGCTCGAAGAAGACCTGCGGACCGTCGAGGAAGCGCGCCACTTCCCGTTCGACGCCGTCCTGAATATCGTGGGAGAGCGCCAGTGTCCTGACACCATCGATGCCGATACGCACCGCCCGTGCCTGGAAGATATAGCAGTGGTTGGCCCACAGGCTACGTTCATACCAGTCGATGGCCGACTCCGGCGCATCCCAGTCGGATAGCTGACGACAATCGAACTGCTCGTTTGCTGTCTCGCCACTTGCCGGCGTGTCGGCGGCCAGTGGCAGCGAAACGATCAGGCCACCGATGCCGCAGAGTACCGCCAGGCGAAACAAGGTACGCCCGGCCCTCATCAGCGCTGCCCCAGCGTCTCGCTACCGGAAGCGCGCAGTAGCGGCATCCAGACATCACCGCTGCGGTAGGCGGCACCTTCTGAGTGTCGATCGAGGTAGGACTGCAACAGCCTTGCCTGCTCCTGGTCGGAACTCGCGGGCTGCCGGGATTGCGGAGACAGGAAAAGGGGATTGTCGAAACTGGCTCCCACGGGCATCACCCCCGCCTGACCACCGGAGGCTGCCGGCGAAAACAGGGGCGCGCCCTGGCCCCCTGCCTGACTCGCGAGGCTGCGCTGCGGTTGCTCCGAATTGGCACGGGTTTCGGTTCCGGCCACCGGCGCATCACCGGTGCTGGCAAAGTCGCTGCCGTTATAGAACTGCACCCCGGTAATTACCATCAGCGAAACGGCAGCGGCAATTCCGGCACCGCGAGCCAGGGAGGGAGAACGCCGTGTCACCGAGGGCGTAGATTCCAGGGCCGGTACCGGCTCGGCTTCAATGCGGGCCATGATACCCGCCGAAAGATCCTTGCTGACATCGATGTCATGATCCCGGCGCATCAGGCTACGCATCAGGTGATAGCGTCGCCAGGCATCAGCCGCATCGGGGTCGTCCTCCAGGGACTTCAGCGCCCGACGTAGCTCGAGATCATCACCTTCGTTGTCCATCAGGGCAGAAAGCGATTCCCGTGCGTTCTGACTCATTCTCACACCCCCAAACTGTCAAGGCACCCTGCCTTGCGTTCAATGATATTCGGCATTTTCCGTCACACCGTACCGGAAATACCGACTGGCCCACGTACCCGTGAAAGCGTTGTAACGTAACAATCACTGCATCTGACGCCAGCGGCGCCAGACAGTTCAGCGCCAGCGCAAAATCCTTCGAATTTTCTCACTCGGCTTTCACTCAGCTCTCACTCGATCATCGACTCCCGGGTCCGCGCGGTGGTCACGAAAGGCTGGATATGCTGGTCCACCGCCTCGCGGGCACGAAAGATACGCGATCGCACCGTCCCGACCGGGCACTGCATGATATGGGCAATGTCCTCATAGGAGAGCCCGTCCAGCTCCCGCAGGGTAATCGCCGTACGCAGGTCTTCGGGAAGGTTCTCGATGGCTTCGAAGACCGCGGACTCGAGCTGGTCCCGCGCCAGGGAGGCCTCCGGCGTCTCGATATCGGCAAGGCGCCCGCTGTGGTCGAGAATCTCGGCATCGACGATATCGAGGTCGCTGCCCGGCGGGCGGCGCCCCTTGGAAACCAGATGATTCTTGGCAGTATTGATGGCAATCCGATACATCCAGGTATAGAAGGCGCTCTCGGCACGAAACTTGCCAAGTGCCCGGTACGCCTTGATGAAGGCTTCCTGAGCCACATCCTGCACTTCACTGTGATCCTGGACGTAGCGTCCGATCAGCCCGATGATCTTGTGCTGATACTTCCTTACCAGCAGGTCGAACGCACGTGTATCGCCCTGCTGGGCGCGTTCCACGAGTTGTTGGTCGGTCTCTCGGCTGCCCATTCACGCCCCCCCCGACCGGGAGAGAGCCTGCTGACTGACGGATAAACGTAATATCGTGATGGATTCTGCATGCATGGTGTAAACCTGGTGCCTGTTGGCAGCTGAGTGTCCCTGGAATGTTGCCCCATCCAAACGGCAAGTGTTCCTGTTTATTGGCCGCGCATCAAGCCGGCTGCCATGCGCCGGCTTTCAGACAGTCCCCGTGACCCAGGGTTCCTGCCACAATTGCTATTTTCCCTCTCCGCGGGTGTATAGTAGATCATCCTCCCAGCCTTCAACGCATCACGATACAGGTAGCGAAATGTCAGATCAGCAGGTCAGCAACCTCAACGTTCTTTCCCAGGACGTTCTGATCACCCCCGAAGCCCTCAAGAATGAAATACCGCTCGGCGAAATCGCCGAAAGAACGGTCATCGAGGGGCGCCGGACCATCCAGAACATTCTCGATGGCACCGATCCCAGGCTGCTGGTGGTGATCGGGCCCTGCTCCATCCACGACGTCGATGCCGCCCTCGATTATGCACGCCGCCTGCGCCGCCTGGCCGACGAGGTGAAGGACAGCCTCTACGTGGTGATGCGGGTCTACTTCGAGAAGCCCCGCACCACCGTCGGCTGGAAGGGCTTGATCAACGACCCGCACCTCAATGGTTCATTCGAGATCGAGGAAGGGCTGCATATCGCTCGCCGGTTGCTGGTCGAGCTCTCCGAGATAGGCCTGCCACTGGCCACCGAGGCACTCGATCCCATTTCCCCCCAGTACCTGCAGGACTGCATCAGCTGGTCGGCGATCGGCGCACGCACCACCGAATCCCAGACCCACCGGGAGATGTCCTCCGGCCTGTCAAGCCCGGTCGGGTTCAAGAACGGCACCGACGGCAGCCTTGACGTGGCCGTCAATGCCCTGCAGTCAGTGGCGCATCCTCACAATTTCCTGGGCATCAACCAGAGCGGCCAAGTGTCGATCATCCGCACCCGCGGCAACGCCTATGCCCACGTGGTGCTGCGCGGCGGCAACGGCAAGCCCAACTACGACAGCGTCAGCGTCGCGCTGGCCGAGCAGGAGTTGCGCAAGGCCGGCATCAAGCCCAACATCATGATCGACTGCTCCCACGCCAACTCCAACAAGGACCCGGCGCTGCAGCCATTGGTCATGGAGAACGTCACCAATCAGATCCTGGAGGCAACCGCTCGATCATGGGCCTGATGGTGGAGTCCCACATCGGCTGGGGCAGCCAGAAGATTCTCGACGATCGCAGCCAGATGCAGTATGGCGTCTCGGTCACCGACGCCTGTATCGACTGGGACACCACCGAGGAGGCCATGAACCGCATGGCGACGAAACTTAAGCCGGTCCTCGCTTCCCGGGATGACACCTGACCCCAGTCGTGACTCGCCAATGCCAGCAGGCCCGCCTCCCACGGCGGGCCTGCTGCATGAGGGCCTCACTTGTCTTCTCTCGTACCTGCCCTGTCACACGCCTTCTGTCACGCCGTCGATCTCGCGCACGAAAGGCGGTAGCGCATCGAGCAACGCCCTTCCGTAACGGCGCGTCAGCACCCGGCGATCCAGCAGGGTGATGCGTCCCTGGTCGGCCTCCTTGCGAATCAACCGCCCGCAGGCCTGCACCAGCTTGATCGAGGCATCGGGAACGCTGATGCGCATGAAGGGGTTGCCGCCCTGGCTCTCGATCCACTCCGCCAGGGTCGCGCCGACCGGGTCGTCGGGTACGGCAAACGGCAGCCGGGTGATCACCACGTGTGTCAGGTAGTCGCCGGGCAGATCGATGCCTTCGGCAAAGCTCGCCAGACCGAAGATGATACTGCCCTTGCCGGCGTCCACCCGGGCCCGATGCCGCTCGATCAATTCACGCTTGGGCAGCCGGTCCTGAGCCAGCACCCGCTCCCGCTGTGCCGGGAGCAAGGCCTTCTCGACGGCGCGCAGCTGCGCCCGCGACGAGAACAGCATCAACACCGCCTCCTCGGCACCAAGGTCGCCGACGAAATCGATGATGGCCCGCTCGTGCCCTTCGCGGTCCGCCGGGTCCACCGCCTCGAGAGGAACACTGAGTACCGCCCGCGAATAGTCGAACGGGCTCGGCAAGCGCTGGTAGCGATAGCGGTTGGCCAGGCCGGCTCGCTCCTGCAGCCGCTCGAACCGTCCCAGCGCAGTGAGTGTCGCCGAGGTCACCACGGCGCCGTAGCAGCTCCCCCATAGCGTCCTGGCCAGGGTGGGCGCGGCCGAGACGGGGCTGGCCGAGAAGATGAGCTCCGGGTCGCCGCCGAAGCGCTCCAGGGTCATCCAGCGGGCTTGCGGCGCCTCGCCTCCGGTATCGACTACGGAGTAGGCCTGCCACAACCCATGGGCCTCCAGTACGCGGCCGTGAAGCAGTGCCATCAGCGGCAGCCAGGCCTCGGCCTGTTCTCGGGCAAGGCCCGTGTGCTTGTCCGGGTCGAGACTCTCTCGCAGGATGTCGCTCAGGGTCTCCAGGGTCCGTGCCAGCTCGGCGAAGGCGGTCACCAGGGTGCCAGCGTGTTCGCGCAGCCCATCGGGCACCCGCCCCATTTCGAAGCGATGCTGAAGAGTCTCCTCGCCGTCAGCCAGCCCATGGGGGCGGCCGGCAAGCTGGTGCCCCAGGGAGAAGGCCTCCCCCCAGGCGGGGCTCCAGCGCGGCAATGGCTTCCGGCAGCGTGCCCAGCAGCCTGGCCACGGTGGGCTGAATGGCCAGGGCCTGATTGAGCTCGGTGAGCGACTTCTTCAGGCTGCCAAGCCAGCGCAGCGAACTACCCACGCCGACACGATGGGCGAAGTGGTTGAGCGCCTTGTCCGGCAGATGATGGCCCTCGTCGAAGACATAGATGCAGTCGCCGGGAGGTGGCAGCACGACACCTCCACCCAGAGACAGGTCGGCCAGCACCAGGTCGTGGTTGGCTACGACGACATCGGCCGTCTCCAGATCCCGGCGCGCACGGAAGAAGGCGCAGGCGGCGAAGTGGCCGCAGCGCCGGTTCGTGCACTGCCGGTGATCGATGGTCAGGCGACGCCAGTCGGCGTCATCGATCGATTCGGACCAGCTCTCGCGGTCGCCCTCCCAGCTGCCACTGCCGTACGCCTCAGCCATGTCGCGGACCAGGGCCTGGAAATTGTCGCCGGACTCCTGAACCAGGCTCTGCTCGAACATCGACAGGGTGGGGTTGCCGGTCACGCCATCCAGTTCCTGCTCGAGGCGCGCCACGCACAGGTAGCGACCACGCCCCTTGGCCAAGGCGTAGTGGAAATCCAGGCCGCTGTGGGCCTTGAGGGCGGGAAGATCCTGATGCAGAACCTGCTCCTGCAGCGCCACGGTGGCGGTGGCAATGACCAGACGCTTGCCGCGGGCCTTGGCCACCGGCAACGCCGCCAGCAGGTAGGCCAGGGTCTTGCCGGTGCCGGTGCCGGCCTCCAGCACGCAGACATGCTCATCGGAGGTACGCTTGCCCGACTCGTCGGCCTCGATGCCGCTCAGGGTGCGAGCGATCTCGGCAATCATCAGCCGCTGGCCGTAGCGTGGCGTCAGGCCCTGGGCCTCGAGCACGCGACGGTAGGCAGTCTGTATCTCGCCCTTCAGGGCCTCATCCAGCATGGCCGCACTCTATCTAAAGAACTTGAGGGGAATGACTTGAGCGTATCGACCCTTCAGCTACTGCCTGGGGGGGGGCGTCTGCCGGCGGGGCTTCGGCGCCGTCGACAGGTTTCCGAGGAGGCGCTGTGAACCCTTCCTTGGGCGCTACTTTTGCCATCCCTGGCAAAAGACCTCCTCTTCAACCTGTCCCCAGCTCCCTCGCGGCGAGGGCATCAGGCGTTACAGCAGCCCCTCGGGCGGATGCTCGCAGGGCAGCTTGCCGTTGATATAGCGCTCGATCTCGGGCAGCGAGAAGGCATCCTCTTCGCCGACGAAGCTGATCGATACCCCGGTGGCGCCGGCGCGACCGGTACGGCCGATACGGTGCACATAGTCTTCCGGATCTTCCGGCAGGGTGTAGTTGATCACATGGCTGACATCCTCGATATGGATGCCGCGGCCCGCCACGTCGGTGGCTACCAGCACCTGGATTTCCCCTTCCCGGAAAGACTCCAGCGTCTTGATGCGTTGATTCTGGGGCACATCACCGGAGAGCATCGCCGCATTGATGCCTGCTTTCCTGAGCAGCTCATCGAGCTTGCGCACCAGATCACGACGGTTGCCGAATACCATCACCCGGTCGAAGCTCTCCTGGCGCAGCAGGTTGACCAGAAGACGCTGCTTGTCATCGTCGCTGACCATGTAGACCCGCTGATCGATGTTGGCGGCGTTCTCCACCGTCACCTCGATCTCGACGTGAGCCGGTTCATGGGTCCACTGGCTGGCCAGATTGAGGATGTCCTGGGAGAAGGTGGCGGAGAACAGGAATGTCTGGCGCTCCTCCTTCTTCGGCGTATGCCGGATGATGCGCTTGACGTCGGGAATGAAGCCCATGGACAGCATGCGGTCCGCCTCGTCGAGCACCAGCACCTCGACCTGGGTCAGGTCAACGTCGCGCTTCTCGTGGAAGTCCAGCAGCCGGCCAGGCGTCGCCACCAGGATATCCACCTTGCGCCCCAGGGCGTCGCGCTGCTTCTGGTAGTCCATGCCGCCAACCACGCTGGCCACGTTGAGTGACGTGAAGCGCGCCAGGGCCTTGGCGTCCTTCTCGATCTGCAGTGCCAGCTCGCGGGTCGGTGCTACGATCAGAGCACGCGGCGCACCGACTTTCTGTGCGTTCGGCTCTTCCTCCTCGAGGAAGTAGGCCAGGATCGAGATCAGGAAGGCCGCGGTCTTGCCGGTGCCGGTCTGAGCCTTTCCGACAATGTCACCACCCAGCAGGGTCTGGCTGAGCGCCTCTGCCTGGATCGGGGTACAGTATTCGAACCCCAGGGCATGAATGGCTCGCATCAGCGGCAACGGCAGATCGAAGTCGTGAAAGCGCCACTTGCCCGCCTCGACAGGCACCTGGAACTGGCGAAGATCCCAGTTCGATTGGCGGCGGCGCGGCTTGCGACGACGACGTTTGGGCTTGCGGTTCTCGGCCGGTGCTGTGGTCTGTTCCGACTCGCTCATAGGCTATATGTCTTGTCCGTAGCAATGGATGAAGGAAACACTGCACGAATGCCTGCGCAAGCGAATCGCTATGTTGCGCTTCAACTCGCTCGTCGATTCTTTCAGCGTTTCCCGAACTTCGTACAGCCGCATATTGTACCAGCCTATGGCGATGAGGGCGCGCCTGGTGCAATGGACTGATAGAATAACGGTCTAAGTCCCCCTTCGACACCCAATGGAGCCCGGCCCGATGACACGCCGCAAGAAGACCCGCTCGCTGGCCGACAAGGTGACTATCCGCACCGGCAAGCGCAAGGATTTCAAGAAGTGGCGCCACGAGAATCCCGATCAGGTGACCTCGTCGCGCCGTTTCACCCAGAAGAAGCGCCAG
>NZ_AZQX01000065.1:0-19509 GCF_000568385.1 Halomonas sp. BC04 | reverse complement strand
ATCTTGTAGGAGTAGCTTCAGCTCACGACTGGAGCCGAAGGCCTCCCCAACGGTGTTGCCCGTCGTTGGTGATAATCCCCAACGCCGCGGCCTCCGCCGAGCGCCTGGCGGCGCCACACCATCTTGTAGGAGTAGCTTCAGCTCACGACTGGAGGCCGAAGGCCTCCCCGGCGGTGTTGCCGATGTTGGCGGCTATCGCCGACGCTGCGACCTCCGCCGAGGCGCTTGGCGGCGCCACACCATCTTGTAGGAGTAGCTTCAGCTCACGACTGGAGGCCGAAGGCCTCCCCGGCGGTGTTGCCCGTCGTTGGTGATAATCCCCAACGCCGCGGCCTCCGCCAAGGCGCCTGGCGGCATCCATCAAGGCGGCAGCCCACACGGGATCCGATAAGCAAAAAACAAAAGAAATGAAAACTGAAATGCGAAGGTGATCGAAGCGGAGTACAGCGGGAAGTTCAGGAGGAGCAAGGAGATGCAGGACCCTCCGTGGTCCAGTTATGCTAACGGATAAAGGCCGCCACTGCTTCCTGGGCTGCCTGCTGGGCCAGGGCGTGTGAAACCCAGTGATCCAGCACTTCACTGCTCAGGCTGACGACGTATTGTGATTCTGGCATGACGCATCTCCTGTTGGGTGACCAAAAACATCATGCCCCATCGATGTCGACATTTCACTACGATAGCGACAATTTGCACCAAGATGGCGCTGACACATCCATTCTGGTGCCGTATCACGTCAATGTTACAAAATGGTGCGCCATTTTGCCCACGACCACAGCCAGTAGAGCTTTTTTCACCAAAGTTCGGCAAGGCAAACGCCGCCAGCATCGCCAGTGAGGCCTTCGGCCGCCAGGCGCCCCGGCGGAGATCGCCCCACAACAGCAGAAAGCCCAAAAACATGGCGCAGCTCACCCCTGGCCTGCTACACCTTCCAAGATAAAGGGATAAATGACATTTGGAACAAGGGAGATTGCGATGCAGCGCCTGTACTTTCTGATACCCGACAAAGAGACCACCTCCACCATCGTCGATGAGCTCAATGCCATGGGCCTGACCAAGGAGGACCTGCATGTCATGGGCAAGGACTGGAGGCCCCTGGAAAAAGAGGGCGTGCCGGTTGCCACACTGATCCAGACCAGCGATGTTGCCAATGCCTGGAAACGTGGTGCCATTGCCGGCGCCGTGCTGGGCTTCGTGCTTGGCCTGGTCGCCCACTTCATCATCTACGGCACGAACATTGTCTGGATCACCCTCGCCATGGTGGTCTTTGGCGCCCTGTTCGGCGTCTGGACCAGCACGATGGTCGGCGTATCCGTCCGTGACGTCAAAGTCAGCAAGTATGATAAAGCGATCAAGCGAGGAGCGATGCTCCTGATCATCGATGTGCCCAAAGAGAAGCTAGACGTGTTCGAAGCTGCGATTAAACGCCATCACCCGGAAGTGGTGATCGACAAGGTATGAGCGCCCCGGCGGAGGCTGCGACGCCGGTTAAAGGCTCCCGCGTTTATGCGCACTAAAATGCGCAACAATGCCGATTGGCCTGCAAAATGTGCACGATACTTCTCACAATCCTCACAAGGCGCTATTATTGAGCATAATAATGCTCAACGGGGAGCCTCATGCGCCTTACGCTTCAGATCTATCACGATCACCACTGGCATGACGCCGCCCAATTGGTGGTGCCCGAGCCCGACAGGGGCACCCATGGCCCGGCCCGTCTGGGCTATCTGCCAGATGACGCCCTCGATGACCTGATGCCTGCCGTAGGACTGGGCACACTAGACCACCGCCTCGAGCACTGGGGGCTCACATGAAACGACACAACCTGACCCCGGACGAGCGGGAGGAAAAGCTGATCGAAGTCACTCGTCGGCTGCTGGCTGGAGAAATCCGTGAGGGGGACGTGCTGCGGATTCTGAGGCGCGATGTCCTCGGTCTTTCCCAGAACGACTATGCAAAGCTGGTGAGCATCAGCAGACGCACGCTCTCCGATATGGAAGGCGACAAGGGCAACGTCACGCTCGAAGTGATGAACCGCGTCTTCCGCCCTCTTGGGCTGAAAGTCTGCCTGATGCCGCGACAGCCCGCTTTGATCGAGAAGGTGATGGAGAAGGAGCTGGAAGAGGAACGTTGGCAAGACTGAAAACCGCCGGGGAGGCCTTCGGCCTCCAGTCGTGATCTGAAGATACTCCGACAACGCGAAATTACCGTCGGTGGAGACGATCGCTGTCGGAGCGCTCGGTTCGGCGCTCCGAGTTTCCATCGCCCAAGGAGCACTCATGAATAACAAACGACAGTCAATGACCGCCACCGAAGCCTTGGAACGCATTGCTGACAAATCGATGTCAGGCAGCGAATACCTAGCGTCATGTTTTGACAGGATTCACCAACGGGAAGGCAAGGTCCAGGCATGGGAATCCCTGGCCGACACGCAGGGAGGCCTTCCGGGTGGGGGGCTGCTTCAGAACATCCCCGTCGGTATAAAGGACATTTACGACACTCGCGACTTCCCAACGAGCTGGGGCACCGGCTATATCCGCAGCGACCGCTCGGTTTCGGATGCCTCGCCGGTCGCGCTGCTGAAGAATGCGGGTGCTTTTGTGATGGGCAAGACCGTCAGTACTGAGTTTGCCTATTTCTCACCGGGAAAGACGCGCAATCCTTACGATCTCGACAGAACGCCAGGTGGGTCTTCCAGTGGTTCCGCTGCGGCTGTGGCCGACGGCATGGTACCGATTGCCCTTGGCACCCAGACAGCTGGCAGCATCACCCGGCCGGCCAGTTACTGCAATGTGATTGGCTTCAAGCCCACCTATGGCCTCATTTCACGAGCCGGCATCAGGCCTTTCAGTGAAACCCTGGACACCGTTGGCTACTTTGCGCGATCCGTCAACGACATCGCGCTAGTGCATGCCGCTTTGACGTACCAACCGCACGCCCCGTTGACCCGGCTCGACCTTGCAGGACTGAAGATCGGAGTGCTTCGCGTACCGGCCGATGGCGACCTGGACCAAGATGTCGAAGCGGCACTCGGCAGGACCTGTCAGCGGCTAAGTGCCGAAGGCGCGGAGATTACCTCGTCGCTCAGCCATGCCAGGGAACTGGATCGGCTCGTCGAATTGCAGACCTTGGTGATGGCGTTTGAATCATCACGCTGCCTCGCCGACATCTATTTCCAACATGTCGACGACATGAGCGACAAGCTTCGCGAGATTCTCGAGCGCGGCTTCGCCATCACACTCGATGAGTACTGTGGCGCACTGCAAGAAGCGAAAAGGCTGCAGCATAGTGTCGCAACGCTGTTCACGGAGGTAGACCTGCTGCTTTCACCATCCAGTGTGAACGTAGCGCCGTTGGCATCGGGCATCTCGACGGGGGATCCACTTTACTCACGCGCCTGGACACTTCTGGGGCTGCCCACCATCTCGCTGCCCATCGAGAGTGGCCACCAGGGAATGCCAGTGGGCATGCAGTTCATTGCCCCCCGTTACCGCGACTCAGTGCTCCTGAAGTACAGCCACGAATTGCTGTCACGGCTAGAAACCTACCCAGGCACTCTGGATGAATAACATAGGGCTCTCCCCGCTATCGGGTTTCGCATAACGAGCAGCCCAGCCTGCTTCTCGTCTTGTTTCCCCCGGGAACTGATTGCCGACCACCTAGATCTCTGGACTGGGACAGCGCGGCCGCAACGTTTGAATTCATCGCCAACGCCGGCAACACCACCGGGAGGCCTGCGGCCTCCAGTCGTGAGCTGAAGCTACTCCTACAACGGGGCGGCACCGTCGGCGGAGAGGCATGATATCCTCACTCCATCATGTTTTGCGCAGGAGCGTTGCCGTGCCATCCACGCCTCGTCGTAAGCTGCCCATCGGTATCCAGACATTTGCCGATATCATCGAAGGCGGTTACTACTACGTCGACAAGACGCCCCATATCCACCGCCTGATCGAGGAAGGCAAGTACTACTTCCTCTCGCGCCCACGCCGCTTCGGCAAGAGCCTGCTGGTGGATACCCTGCGCTGCCTGTTCGAAGGCCGAGAGCCGCTGTTCCAGGGGCTCTACATCCATGATAAGTGGGACTGGCAGAAACACCACCCGGTGATTCACCTGAGCTTCGCCGACGGCAACCTGCAGGACCGTGCGGCCCTGGATACGCATATCGACGAGCTATTGAGTACAACGGCTCAGCGGCTTGACGTCAGTCTCGACAACACCTCGATTGCGGGGCGGTTTCGGGAGCTGATCCAGAAGACCCATGAGCGGACCGGCAGCCGCGTCGTCGTGTTGATCGACGAGTACGACAAGCCCCTGCTCGACAGCATCGCCGAGCCGTCCCGCGCCCGCGAACTGCGCGACGGCCTGCGCAACCTCTACAGCGTACTCAAGGATGCCGACCGCCATCTGCAGTTCTGCCTGCTTACCGGCGTATCGAAGTTCAGCAAGGTCAGCTTGTTCTCGGGGCTCAACAACCTGCAAGACATTACGTTGACGCCACGCCACGCCACCATCTGCGGCTATACCGATGAAGACATCGACACGGTATTTGCACCGGAGCTGCCGGGCCTGGACCGCAACGACATCCGCCAATGGTACAACGGCTATCGCTGGGGCGGCGAGGAGGTGCCCTCGGTCTACAACCCGTTCGATGTACTGCTGCTGTTGCAGGATCGGGAATTCCGCCCCTACTGGTTCGAAACCGCAACGCCCACCTTCTTGATCGAGGTCCTCAAGGAGCGCGGCGTCTTCACCCCCCGCCTCGACCGGGTGCAGGCCAAGGCGCAACTGCTGGGGCGCTTCGACGTCGACGACATGACCACCGAAGGGCTGCTGTTCCAGACCGGCTATCTCACCATTAAGAAATGGGAAGAGCCGATACTGGGCTACCACCTCTACACACTGGGCTTCCCCAACCAGGAGGTCGAGACCAGCCTCAACGAGCTGTTGCTGCCAGCGCTGGGCATTCCTGACTCGGCTTTGCAGGAGGTCCAGTTGGGTTTGCTGGACGTGCTTAAAGCTCATGACCTAGGCCGCCTGGAAACCCACCTCAAGGCTCTCTACGCCGGCCTGCCCCACGACTGGTACCGCAACAACCCGATTGCCCAATACGAAGGCCACTACGCCAGCGTGTTCTACAGCCACTTCGCCGCCCTCGGCGTGGACGTCACGGTGGAAGATGCCAGCAACAATGGCAAGGTGGACATGACGGTCGACTTCGACGGCCACCTCTACCTGTTCGAATTCAAGGTGGTCGAACAGGTACCCGAAGGCAAGGCGCTGCAGCAACTCAAGGACAAGGCTACGCCGACAAGTATCGCGGCCAGGGCAAGCCCATCCACCTGATCGGCGTCGAGTTCTCTCGCGAACAGCGACAGATCGTCGCCTTTGATATTACGGCGACTTGAGACCGCCAACGCTTCAATTGATGGAAATACAAGGTTATGCAACACGACGAACTACCGGAAATCCCACCGGAACTGGAAGGGGCCATCAATCATTTTCTGGAAGCCTCGGTGTGGTACATCCTGCGTCATCAGAGTGCCGAGCATTACCTCCAGGCGGCGCCCGAGATCGCCCGCCTAACAAAAATGACCGATTGGTTCGATGCTTCCATGCCCTACTGGGACATTGGCCGCTCGATATGGAACGTCACGCCGCTGCCCGCCCATGGGTTTCGACCCCAGCCGCTGGCCGAGCCGCAACGGAACGCGCCCTGCCCCTGCGGTTCGGGCAAGAAGTACAAACGCTGCTGTCAGCAGCTCGCAGCTGGGCACACGATGAGCCTTGCCGAAGAGATACCGGTCATACACTTGGCGGTATCCATGTTCACGCGCCAGCAGTGCCAGGCGGCCGCCAAAACGGCGCCGCCCAAGGTCCGCTTGGCAGTCGCACAACGTGAGCTCGACGACAACCATCCCGGCAAGGCTCGCAGTCAGCTACTGGCTCTGCTGCGCAAGGGCGGGCTGGATGCGGACCTGCAACAGCATGCCGTCCATCTGCTGAGTGACGCTTACGAAAAACTCGGCCACCATCGCGCCGGGCAGAAAGCGTTCCAGCAACTATTTCCAATGCTGAAGCCACCCGCCGCCGCCGAAGCCCTCTGCTGGCTCAGCGCCCAGGCGGTGAAAGATGGCTTTCCTGACGAAGCCATGCTCCATGTCCTCTACGCAGAAACACTCGACCCAGACAGTCTGAGCGTTGCGCTGCACAAGATTCTCTGCCTGCGGGCTCAGGGAGACGATGCCGAAGCCCGTCGCACCGCACAGGACTGGCTGCCGGTTGCCAACGAGCTCGACAATGAGGCTGCCATTACCTTCTTTGAAGAACAGGCCCATCTGGCCACCATGCCAGGCTCCCACGATATCGACGACATTCCCGAAAACCCAGAGGACTCGCTCGAACCGGACGACGAACACGATCTACGGTTACTGTTCGGCGCCCCGGATGCCCAACTGGAAGCCGTCACCCGGCTTCTCATTCGAGCCTTCAACCAGCCGCTTTTCCCGGTGCATTTCGAGCCAGGTCCACCGGACCCCGACAGCGGCACGCCCAGCCAGGTGATGGTATTGCCACCTGAAGTGGAGGAGAGCGAAGCCGTGCTATATCGCGACCCGGACGGCGTCGATCCCCTCGACGCCGAGCTGATCCGCCACCACCCGGCGCTGCTGCAAAATATGGCCTTTCTCGAACAGCTCAACGCCTACGCCGGCATGCCGACGAGCAACGCGCAGCGGGCCTTCAACCAAGCACTGGCCCAACAGCGGGAGCGCCTGACCGAGCACATCCTCGCAGCGCTGCCCGAAGCGGCTCGCCTGCCCTGGGGCTGGCTCGAACACCGCCCGCTGCTGCGAATGATGCAGAACCAAGCCCTGGCCATGCTTGCGGGAGCCGAACCGGATGCCGACGCCGCCATCGCTCTGCTATCCAAGATTCTGGCGCTGTGCCCACAGGACAACCTCGGCGTCCGATCTCCGCTGATCAACCTGCTGCTGCGCGAGGGACATGACACCGAGGCACTGGCCATCGCCGAGCGCTACCCCGACGACCACCTTGCGGAGCCGCACTATGGCCGCGTGCTGGCTCTGGTGCGCCTGGGCCGCCTGTACGAAGCCGAAAAAGCCCTGCAGACCGCTCACCAGGCGCTACCCAAGGTGCTCACGTACCTGATCGCCAACAAACGCAAGCCGCCCAAACTCGACCCAGATGGAATGACCATTGGCGGTGCCGATCAGGCCTGGTACTACCGCGAAGCCATGCGTGAGGTATTTGCCACAACGCCAGGCATGCTGGCCTGGATGGACAAGACCCGCAAGCGCTTCCGGTAAGGCAACACCGCCGGGAGCCCTTCGGCCTCCAGTCGTGAGCTGAAGCTACTCCTACAGCGTGGTAATCATCTGACACGGAAGGAAAAAGCAGCTGTAGGAGGACGATTTATTGCCGGTCCGACGCTTCGGCGACTGGCGCCGTCAGGCGCCCCGGCGGAGGCCGCAGCGTCGGTGGCGTCGCAGACACCGGCTTGGCACCCTGGGTGGAGAGGATCGCTGTCGGAGCGCCCGAAAAACCGGCCGAGGGCCTTCGTGATGAAATAGATGGGTCGATATTCCTGTGTTCATCACAGGTTCCTGTTGGCTCCTGACTTGGTGAGCAGGTCATGCGTGTCGTAAATGATAAAGATTGTCGGCGTCCGATTCCTGATCGATCTGATAGAGGTTTTCGAATCCCACCGGCAAAACAAGCAAGCTGGCATCATCACGCAGGCAATGCGGTGACGTGCCCGCCTCCATATACTCTTGCCAATAGCCATCAGTGCTGAGCAACAGCATCTCACCTTGCTGCAGCGTCAGGGATTGGTAATCAGGGGCTCTGAAGCGCCTGGCGTTCAGGTACCGGGTCAGTTGCTGTTCATGCCGGCCCCGATCTTCGCTTGAGCGAGGGAGCGGTAGGCCGGGCTGCAGCGCCAGAATATGCGGTGTGGTCAGCCACCGCGTCTCCGACACATGGCGAACACCTACCCGGCAGTCGCCGCAGTGCCAGACCTGGGCCGTCAGCGTCGCCACATCGAGACTAACCATGCAGTAGCTGGCGATATCGTGGAGAAAAGCATGCCGGAGCTGCGCCTGCTCCTGTTTGAGGCGAGCAAGAAGCGACTCCGGTGAACCGACTGGCACCTCGATCAACGCTTGCAGCACGACATCGGCCCAGTGCCGGGCCAGCTCTGCGCCTCTAGAGCCTTTCTCTGCGCCGTCGACCAGCACTGCCAGGATATAGTGGTCTTGCTGACCCACGGCTGCGGCATCACTGTTGCGAGCTCGCTCGCCGCCTTGCTGGCTGAACCAGCTGGCCCGCATCAGCCTCTCTCTCCGGCCAGGATCTCCAGACGCTCAAAGAGCAGTGATTCGCGGTCCGGGTCTCTGGCCTGACTCTGTACGGCATAGCCAAAGAAATCATTGTCGAGCAGCTGGGCGAGCTCAGCGGCGATGTATGCCTTAAGTTCGCTATCGGTGTCTCGCACCTCATCGAGCAGTTCGGGCCGACCGTCCACGAGGTTGAGGATGTCCTCGATGTCGTGGCTTTCCAGCGGATCACCATTGCCGCGCCCCTTGTAGGCCTCAAGCTTGGTGGCGACGAACAGGGGCGGTGTGACCACGCGAATGGAGATATCGTCGCCCAGAGCGACGGACTCGGCACTTTTCAGCGCCTGGTGATACCAGCGATTACTGAAACCCAGCACTTCGGCGTCATCCGGCATCAGATCCACCCGTAGTTCACCCAGCTTCATGGCGCAGATGGGCATGTCCTCATCCATTGAGGAAGGCTCCTTGAAGCCACGCACTTTCAAGGCGTCCTTGAGTCGGTGAAGGCTGGCATAGCCGATCACATGAACGATCAGATCAACATCATCAGTGCTGCGCACCTGCTCCCGTGTGAAAGCATCGGTCAGCAGGAGCCCGGTGGTACAGCCCCCGACGAAGGCAACCTGCTCCCGCAACTCCTCCCCTAGCGCCTCCGCCACCTGCCGCAACATGGCGCATTGATCGTCGAATAGACTCATGGCTTACCCCAGGTATTCTGCCAGCAGGTTGGCGGCCAGTTTGCTTTCACGTGGATGTCCAAGGCGGATGGCATCAACCAGAGCCAACATGGCATACAGCTCCTTGTCGCGGCGAACCGCATAGGGGGCGCTCTTGAAAAGCGGCTCGACCGCCTGGCCTTTGGTATTTCCCCTCGCGTCCGGCCAGACCATCACCAATTCTCCCGAGCTGAATAACCGGCCTTCCAGCACGGGAGCGGCAAAGGAAGTGGCAATCCCTCGGGTGATCTCGCCAGGCCTGGCGGGAAAGACGTAGCGCAGCCCATGCACGATGAAGTCAAACAGCGCTTTTGTATTAGCTCGAGGTACACCGGTCTTTCGGTCTTTGCGTGCCAGACTGACTTGCAGACAGCGCTGCAAGGCCAGGCTCACCTGGCTCTTGCTGATACCCGTTTCTTCCGCCAGAGCTCTGACGCTGTAGCGCGCCAAACCGGCCTCGCTGTCTAGAAGACGAGTCTCGTCTTCGCCTAGCGCATCTTCGTCCTCAATCTGCCAGTCGCGCCAGTCGTCCGGTAGCGACATCTCCACCTTCCTGAACCGCCCCTCAGGGTCTTGTCGTTCCCGGTTTCTCAAGGCCACCAACTTTAGCAACAGGCCGACATCTTGACTTTTCATACTCTCCTCACCTCATGCGTCCCTCGTCCTAGGACACGGGACATGCTTGGTGAAATGATGCAATGTTGTCAAGAAAAATAATGCCGCGTGGCACCGTGGGTGGATAGAATCGCTGTCGGAACGCTCGGTTCAGCGCTCCGAGTTTCCATCGCGACTGGCTGTAACGCCAGTGGTCGTCGCCAACGACGGCAACACCGCCGGGAGCCCTTCGGTCTCCAGTCGTGAGCTGAAGCTACTCCTACAGCGTGGTAATCATCTGACACGGAAGGAAAAAGCAGCTGTAGGAGGACGATTTATTGCCGGTCCGACGCTTCGGCGACTGGCGCCGTCAGGCGCCCGGCGGAGGCCACGCTGGCATGAAAGAGCAGCTGTCGGAGTGCTGGTCCCCATCGCGACTGGCGCCGCCAGGCGCCCGGCAGAGGCTGCAACGTCGGTAGTCGTCTCAGACACAGGCAACACCACAAGTAGCCCTGAAGCCTTCCCGCGTTATGACCGATCCCCTTCGACAAGGGCATCCGCCTCCTCGAGAGCCATGCTGGCCTCCACCTCAATGGCATCCAACACCGCTTCGGGCACCTGGTAGCGAAACTGCTTGCGGCGGTTCTTCGATAAACGCCCGTTCTGATTCAGGCTCATCATCACAAGGCGAGACAGGTCACTGCCGCGTACATCGAAGCGAGCATCGATGGCTCGATAGACGCGATCATAGCAAGCCAGGTAGCGGGTTTCGGCCTTCAGATCCTCTTTCAACGCCTCTCGGGCCATTCTGAGCGTAAAGGCAACCGCCGGTGTAGCATCCCAGTAGCGATACAGGGCAGCGCTACCCACGAAGCGAAAGTCATGGTGGTCAGCGTCGATCCAGTTGACCCGCCAGTGCTCAAGGGCAGGTTTCGAGAAGGCTTCAAGCGCCGCAAGATAGTCGGCCTCATGCCGCTTCATCGCCACCGAGATAGGCAAGAGGTTGCCACGCGGCAGTTCCCCCATTCGGCACAGCGAATGATGCAGCAGGAAGCGCGAGATACGCCCGTTACCATCCATGAAGGGGTGCAGGAATACGAAGCCAGATGAGATCACCGCGCCCGCAACCAGAGCCGGCACACTTTTCACGCCATCTTCCCTGCCGGCTTCAGACAGCCCATTGGCCCAGGCTATCAATGCTTCCATTAGCGCTTCACAAAGCTCAGGAGGCGGCGGCAGATAACTGACACCAATGGCGCCCGGCAGGCCGTTATGCAGATAGTTCTGCTCATGGCGAAACGCCGCCGCCTTGTCGTAGGGATTGCTGACCGTGCTGTTCTGTAGCTCGATCAGATAACCTTGGTCCAGGGGCTGGCCCTCATGCGCCTTGCGCAGAAGCTGCATGAAACGCTGCTGTTTATCGGGAGAAGGTGGCTCACGCTCGATAGCAAACGAGGATTGTATCTCGCTGAGGTAGGCCCACTGGATGGCGCGATCCAGCATCCCAGGCGGCAAGGTGGCCATAAAGGCTCGCGCCTCGGCCAGCACATCCCCTTCCAGCAACGCCTCGATCTCGGGCGTGCGACGTACCACGGCACAGTACTGCAAAGTGCCCAGCCCATTGAAATCCACACGCCAGCGGCTGTTTCGCCTAGCGGGGCCGGTCACATAGTACTTGGAATCAAACAGCGGCACGGCGCGGCCGCGAATCATTGGTTCCATCGGCAGCCGACCCACGAAGGCCTCGTACAGATAAGCCAGGCGGCGCAGATAGATGCCATTGGGCGCGTCATCCAACGCCTTGACCAGTGCTTGTGGTGGCAAATGGTGCAATGCTTCGGAAAGAATCGCCAGATCTATCCCTTCATGCTTCAGTGCAAACAGAAGATGCGACAGCAGGTCATCCTCGGGGGCCCGCTCGGCAGGCACTGCCAGCTCTTCCTCCAGTGTCACGATCCGCGTAACCGGCCGGACCCGCGCAGGGCGTGCGGGTGGGAAGACGCCCAGCTCCAGCCGCTCGTGCAGGTACGCATAGCCCACAGTTTTCATCGCAATGGCCCTAGTGACGGGATATTTTGTTCACTACACCAAGGAAATCTTCAGTTAGCAACGAAAGTCGGTTTTTTTCTTAACCTGAAACTCGGGGTAACTATGTTGACTGGCGCCGAAGACTGCAACGTGCTCTATGACCGCCAAAGCCGGCAACACCGCCGAGGAGGCCTTCGGCCTCCAGTCGTGATCTGAACATTCCTCCTACAGCGCGGCGTGGCACCGTCGGTAGAGAAAGCAGCTGTCGGAGCGCTCAGTTCGACGATCCGGCTCCGCATCGCGACTGGCGCCGGCAGGCGCCTCGGCGGAGAGCTGCCAGCGTTGGTGTGAATCGCCCAAAAGCTAGGCAAACTCGAGAGGCTGAGCCTTTTCAATACGCTCGAGGCGCCTGGCGTCATGCATCGCTTCCCAGAGATCAGCCTTCTGCTGCAGGTTCAGCCAGAATTGCGCGGTGTTGCCAAAAACGCGGGCGAGCATCAGTGCTGTATCCGCTGTTACCGCCCTCTTGTTCCGGCAAAGCTCATTCACGAGGCGTGGAGAAACTCCCATTCTCTCAGCCAGCTTGGTTTGGCTGAGGTTGAACGGTTCCAGGAACTCATGAGTCAGCATCTCGCCGACAGTCGTAGGTTTACGATTGATTTTGAACATCACGGTCACCTGTAGGTATGCGGATCCAGGTAGATGTTATGTGCCTTGTCCCCGTCCCACTCGAAGATGAGACGGTACTGCTTATTGACGCGAATGGAGCATTTGCCTTCCAGCTTGCCTTGCAGGCGCTCGAACCGGTTGCCTGGCGGCACACGAAGATCGCTCTCATCCACCGCGGCATCAATGATATCCAGCTTTCTTGCCAAAGCTGACTCAATGGTGTTGGGTATGCCCTTATGGGCAATGCCATCGACGAAGAATTTTTCGAGCCAGGCATCACGAAAGCTGACGATCATCTTGCCCCCCTTTTTAATTACACTATACCGCCAAACGGTATAGGTCAAGTCGAGCTTGAGCCAAGAGCCAATGTCAGTAGTCGTCGCAGGCACAGCCAACACCGCCGGGAGGCCTTCAGCCTCCAGTCGTGATCTGAAGATACTCCGACAGCGTGGTACTCGCCTGCCACGGCAGGAAATAACAGCTGTCGGAGCGCTCGGTTCGGCGGGCCGATTCTGCGTCGCGACTGGCGCCGGCAGGCGCCTTGGCGGAGGCTGCAACGCCGCAGGCGCTTGGCGGAGTCGCCATCGCAGGCGCCGACTAACCCGCTTCAGGGTTTGCTTTCGCTCGCTTCCCGCTTCCTCACGACATCGACCGTATGCTGCTCCTTCGTCCACTTGCCCTGGGGCTTGTCGATGTACTGGAAGTACTCGTTGGTGAAGTTGCCCTGGTTGCAGGTATAGCGATAAAGCCGGGTGCGCACGTCGTCGCGGGCTAGCACCTTGTTGAATACGCCCGGGCCGGTCAGCTCGAAGATATTCTTGTCCGAATCGGTTTCGATGTTCTCGCGTATCGCATCGGCCACGGCCTGCAAATGCGGATTCCCGGGGGCGCTGGCAATGAAGTAATTGCTGATTTCGCCCTTCCTGGTGGTGACGAACAGCTCCTCGAACGCCGGCTGGATGATTCGCCCCAGCGGCCATACCACGTGGGCATCGATATCCAGGTAGACGCCCCCCATCTTCTGCAGCACCAGCACCCGCCAGTAGTCCGCCTGGGCCGCCCCTACCTGCAGCCTGGAATAGGTGGCAAGGATCTCGGGCGGGTAGTGCTCCTGGATGAAGGCCGCCCGGGCTTCGGTGATCAGGAAGCGATACTCGTAGCCCGGTGCCAGCAGCCGGTTAAACAGGTAGTTGAGGTAGACCGGCAACGTCGCCTTGTTGGTGAAGTTGGTCTGCCAGATGATGCGCGGCACCTTGGCCGGCCGGTTCGACTTCCACCAGGCGCCGCCCGCTCGGGGATGATGAAGCGCTTGTTCGGAAAGACATAGTGGAAAGGGTAGGCAGCTATCTTGGTGATATTGGCCAGCAGTTTCACGCCCCTGGCAAATGCCAGCACACCGATATTCTTCACCCGCTTCCCCTTTTCGAAGAGTGGAAATGCCATGCAGGACATGGCGCGCCCGCACACCCAGCCTACGACAGGCGCAAGGGGTCACGGTTCCGACAGAAAAACCCCATCAGGGTAGCAACAGGACCAGCAGAAAAAGAATTCAATCATTCAACGAATCAGGGGCACCGACTACCACTCTGCCCACTAGACGCATGGCATTCTCACCCAAGACATCGAACATGCGTTCATATAGAATGCCGCTCCTTTGGAACCTTGCACCGAGAGCCCGCCGTGGTCAGCAACGACGCTTCGCCTTCCCATACCGACTGCACCGATGGAAAGTCCCTCGACGCGCTCATCGTTGACTGTGCTGACGGCGACGACGCCGCCTACGAACGCTTGGCAAGGGCCGCCCTGCCCCGCCTGCTCGGCCTCTCGGCGCGTTTCCTGAACACACCACAACATGGAGAAGCGGTCTGTCAGGACACCCTGCTTCTCGCCTGGCGCAACCTCTCCGGGCTGGACAGCAGCATGACGCCCAGCCAGTGGCTGTACGGCATCTTCGCCAGCCGGCTCTACAATCAGCTGTTGGCACTGCATGGCTCGCAGCAAGGCATGATGCGCCATGTGAGCGCCCTGGCAACCGAGGACACGGCCATGGTGGATTCCCCCACCGGGCCGCGCCCGGCCCTGCTGAGCGGCGCAAACCTGGCGGCAATGGCGCAGCAGGCTCACGCCTTGGCGCCCTCCCAGCGGCTACTGGTCGAACTCAGTGACCTGATCACGGCAGAAGTCGCCCAGCGCAAAGCGCCCCTGACACCCACCGGTGAACGGGTCTATCCCCCGCTCTTCGATCCGGCACTGCGCTATCGCATGTTCCGTTCCCGGGCCGCCTTCCGCGTGAAAGAGGGCTTCAAGCGCTATCTGGGTCGCCCCTTCGAAGACAAGCTGTTCCAGCGCTGGCTCGACAGCAAGGCCGGCAGCACGCTGCTGGAGAGCCAGGGCCTGCCGCGCCGAAGCGTCGAGGCATATCTCGACAATACTCTCGATATCGAGATCGACCCGCGCGTGCTCAGCCGGGGTTTCGACTTTCCCGCGTCGTTTCCCAACCGCACTCAGCGGCGCAAGATCTCCAATCTCTTCATCTGGCCCGGGGACTGGGACCTGGCAACGCCCAACCTGGCCGACACCCAGCGCCAGCGGTTCATTCGCGATATCTGGAACCACCGCCTCGATCTTACCGCCAGCGAAAGCTACGCCGAGCTGATGACCAAACACGCGCAGGGCAACCCGCTACGCCTGCACCATCAGGGTATCCTGCTGGATTCGGAAGCCCGCATCCTGGCTTACCTGAAACGCTACCAGCTCTACATGGAAGACATGAGCACTTCGCTTCAAGGCCGGCCTGACACGGGACCACCTCGGCATCGTCATCGATCGCCATGGTGGCATGATCAAGATCAACAAGGGGTTGCATCGGCTGGCCATGGCGCAAACCCTGGGAATCCAGCGCGCCACGGTGAGAGTGAGAGGAATTCACCAGCTCTGTTGGGATCGGCATAAAAGTGGCGCCCGGGGAAAAAGGGGGCTGGAGAACGTCATCGCTGCCCTGCCGCATCGTTAGATCCGGCTAACGGCGCCAGTTGCGATGGAAACTCGGGACGCCGAACCGAGCGCTCCTACAGCGATTCTCTCCACCCACGGTGCCACACCGCTGTCGGAGAATCTTTAGATCACGACTGGAGGCCGAAGGCCTCCCGGCGGTGTTGCCAAGGTTGGCGACTACCCCCACTCACACAGCAAGCCAACGGCGCTTGAGCTGGGTGTGAATCCGCTTGCGGTTGTACTCATCAAGCAGGCTGTGACTGCTGATCGAGCGGTAGAGGGCGCGCCACTTGGCACGGGCAGCTCGCGGCAGCGGCTTCACATGGGTATCGATCCAGATGATGCGACCGTCGGGCGTACATAGGAAATTGTTCATGTGCAGGTCGCGGTGGATATAACCGGCCTTGGCCAGCTTGAAGATATCGTCGCAGAGCCGCGCCAGGAAAGCGGGTCGCACCGAATCCTCCAAGCTGCTGAAATACTGCTCACCGGTCTTCACGCCGTTGACATGCTCGATCAACAGCAGGGATCCTTGATGATTGAAAGGGTTCAAGGAGATGCCCCAGGCGACACAATCCGGCGTCATCAGCCCCGCCTTCTGAACGATCTTTTTACTGCGCACCTCCTTGCGCGCTTCGAACTGGAATAAGAACCGCTTGTCGATGAAGTCGCGAAAGAACCAGCGAAACGGGCGTTGACGCCAGCGATACTTATCGTTCTTTACCTTAGCCAATATTCCCGTCGTACCATCGAAATAAAAGTCGCTACTGGCAAATTCCTCCAGTAGCCGAGAGCGCTCATCCTTGACCAAGCTCAGTGGTACATTCAATTTATCGCTTTCGAACAACAGATAGGTTCGACTCCGATGCCCGATCTCCACCGTTACGAGCTTCACTCGATACTCTCCTTGAGTACACCACCTCACACCGGTAGCCCATAGCAACCGGCAGCGCCGTTCCCCCCTGTCCCGGCGTAAAACTGATTCGCTGGCTTTTCGCCAGTCTTCTGATGACCCGAAACTCTACCCGGCCTGACTCAGGTTTCGCAAGTCAGCCCTCCGCCGACCGCATTCGACGAAGCCGGCCTGGCCAGCACCACCAACATGACCTGCACATAGGCATAGAAGGTCACGATCAGCTCATGCTGAAGCGCCACTTCCGTCAGGCTATAGAGCGCAAACCCGGCGGTAAACACCACTGCCGTCAAGGCGTAGGTGTTGTCACGGTCGCGCCAGAGCAACCGCAGCTGGTACACACCCGGCGCGATCAGAAAACCCACCAGCGCGATCAGACCCAGCACGCCACCGGTGGCGGCCATCTCGAAGTATTGGCTGTGGGCATGCCCCCGGCTCACCCCGGCTACCCACTCTGTCAGCACACCCTGCTCGATCAGCTCGGCAATCTGCGCTTCGCGCTCTGCATAGGTGAGCCCCACCAAGGGGCGCTCGGCAAGGGCATGAGTCGCCGCCGTCCACAACTGCAGCCGCCCCCCACTGGAAACCGCAGCCGTTACATCACCCTCTGCCAGGTTGACCACTTCATCGATGGTGTAGTGCACCCGCCGCTCGATGGCCGGTACCGTCGCGTAGGCCAGCAATGACAGCACCACCATGCCCACCAGCACCCCCACCGGCAGCTTCCAGCCCAGGCGGTCGACGTTGAGCACCATCAGCAGCAGTGCCAGCAGGGGGATCGCCAACACCGCCCCTCGGGCCAGGGTCATCACACAGGCAATCAGTACCGCCGTGCCCGCCACCAGCAGCCACACCTTGCGCGTCGAACCCCGGACCAGGGCAAGCGCCAGGAACCCCATGGCACAGGAGAGATAGCCGAAGTTGATGCTGAACAGGAAGCCATCGATACGGCGATCCCCCAGCCAGAACAGCTGGTACATGCCCAGTGCGAACGCCCCCAAGCTGCCGACGATCACGCCCCACTCGAGCCAGGTACGAAAGCGGGGCAGTTCCTGCGGAGCTATCAAGTGGCGCAGCATCAGGTAGATCGGCGCCAGGGCCAGCATATGAAAGCCCGGCGAGAGATAGCGCGAGCTATAGCCGCTAAGCACGAACACCGGCAGGTGCGAGAGCAGATAGAGGCTGAGCAGCCCGATCACCACCCAATCGAAGCGAGTCACCTGCAGCGTGGCCCGGTTCACCACCAGGTAGGGGATGGCATAGAGCAGCAGCAGTGCGACGACGATCTGGCTGCGCACGGGCGTGGCGATCAACAACGCCAGGACGAGAAACAGCGCGGCGAGGTTCAACCCCACGGCAGGCTGGGGAGCAAAGAGACGGTTCATGACCTTCCTGATCCATGAGTTCTGGGAGGGAGGGTCAAACGAAAACGCTGCCCCTCAAACGCCACGGGCGCCCTTTCAGGCGCCCGTGGCAGTATATCATGTCGTGCAAAAAGCGACTTCACATCGTCTTTTACCTCGCCCCGAACCCGGTCAGGATCGTCTTCAGGGTCTTGAAAGAGATCAGCACGTCGATCCACAGCGAGAAGTGCTTGATGTAGTAAAAATCGTACTGCAGCTTGGTGATCATGCCGTCCACCTCGGCGGCATAGCCCTGCTCCACCTGGGCCCAGCCAGAGATACCGGGCCGAACCACGTGGCGGTAGCTGAAGAACGGCACGTCCTGCTCATACCACTCCGAGAGGCGGATCGACTCGGGCCGCGGCCGATGAAGCTCATCTCGCCCTTGATCACGTTGAGGATCTGCGGCAGCTCGTCGATGCGGTACTTGCGGATTACCCGGCCCACCCGGGTAATGCGCGGGTCGTCATCGCCCTCGGTGAAACCCCTGCCCTCGAGGTCGCAGTACATGCTGCGAAACTTGTAGACCTTGAACGGCCGGCCGCGGTAGCCCATGCGGGTTTGCACGAACAGCGCCGGGCCGGGGCTGTCGCGCTTGATCAGCAGCGCCGTGACCAGCAGGAGCGGCGCCAGCAGCGGCAGCAAAATCAAGGCGCCGGCCAGGTCCACCAGCCGCTTGAGGCCCTGGTAGAGCCCATTGGGCAGCAGCGCACCGTACTCGTTTTCGGAAAGGTGGGTGATCTCCACCCGGCCAGTGATCGACTCGCGAATCTGCCGGGTGTGATAGACCGGAATGTGCGCCAGGGTACAGCGTGCCAGGAAGCGCTCCCACTCGGGGGTCAGCTCATCGCTGTGCAGGTCGGCCACCACGCCGTCGTAACGCACCCGCTCCAGATCGGGCCGTTCCAGCTGGCGCAGCTCGATCTGCTGCGTTCCCTTCATCTCCCTGGCCTTGCCCACCGGYACCACCGCCAGCTTCAAGCGTCGATACCGCCGCCCCAGGAAGTTGCCGAGGATGAACCACACCAGGCAGGTGAGATAACCGGTGAACAGCACCTGGCGGGTATAGCTCTCGCGCAGGAAGAACAGCACCGCCACCACCAGCAGGAACACGATGGTGACGGTCGGCAGGACATAGGCCCCGACCTGGGCGCCGGGAAAGCGATTCATCCGCCGCAGGGTGAACACGATGACGACGAAGGCCAGCGCAATGGCGATCAGGGTATTGCTGCGATAGTCGGGCAGGAAGTTCCAGAACCCCCAGCCCCAGCGATCCAGCCCGGGAATCAGCAGTACCAGGGCAACCCCACCAGCAGCTGGAAGGCAACGCCGAGCAGCAACTGTTCATACCAACGGGAATGTCGGCGCTCGTACACATCAGACACGGATACACTCCTGGCGCTAAACATCATTCCGCCCCGCGCCTGTAGCGCGGCCGGCGCACTACGCTGCAACACCTGCCAGTAGCGTTCGATCACCAGCGCCTCGTCGAAGCGCCGTTCGGCCAACGCCCGAGAAGCCGCCCCCAGGGCGGCCTGCGCCTCCTCGTCCAGCTCCGCATACTGCAGCAAGGCATCAAGCAGCGCCTCACTGTCCCGGGGTGGCAACAGCCAACCGTTGGCGCCGGGCTCCACCACCTCCTGGCAGCCCGGCATGCGGGTGGTGACGATCGCCTTGCCGGCCGCGGCAGCCTCGATCAGGCTACGGGGCACGCCTTCAGGATAGTAGGAAGGCAGCACCACACAATCTACCGTATCCAGCAGCGCCGGCATATCGTCGACGTCGCCCAGGAAGCGCATGCCCGGCTCGCTGCCCCAGGCCCTCAGCGCCGCTTCCGGCAC
>NZ_AZQX01000064.1:0-31444 GCF_000568385.1 Halomonas sp. BC04 | reverse complement strand
ACCTCCATTGCTGGCCATGGCGCTGCAACAGCTGACCGACATGCCCCCCCCGGCATTCGTTGCACCGCCCACCCCCGTCGGCGCTGCTCTCGCAGCGGGCGGAACGGAGGGTACCGGGAATCGCCCCCGTTGAACGCGGACTGCCGCAGCCACTGCTGATGGAAGAGGGTGACCTGCCTTCTCCGCTGGCCGATTTCATGCTGGTGCTCACCGACAGGCCTCCGGCGCGCGTGCGGGACGTGTCGTCCACAGCCATCGCCGGTTCGCTGGCGCTGCAGCGGGCGCTCGAGGCGCGCGTCGAGGACGCCCCCTACCTGCCTGACCTGGAGGGCGTGTCGGTCTCCCGTGTTGCCGAAGGGATCAAGCTTCGCGTCGAGGACCAGTGGCTCTTTCCCACCGCCGAGGCCGAACTGACCGAGGATGGCCAGGCGCTGGTGCAGCGTCTGGTCGAGGTGATCCAGCGCCACGATGGGGAGGTGGCGGTGGAAGGGCACACCGACAGCCGTTCGATACAGACCCCGGAATTTCCCTCCAACTGGGTGCTCTCCAGCGCCCGTGCCATCGCCATCGTGCATGCCCTGGAGCGGGCCGGCGTGAGCGCCCAGCGGCTGCGTGCCGTGGGCCTGGCCGATACGCGTCCGCTGGCGGCCAACGATACCGTCGAAGGGCGTGCCCAGAACCGCCGGGTCGAGGTGATTATTCATGCGCAATAATAGTTGTACATAAACTATGCAGATATTGCGAGAGAGACGTAATAATCTTGACGCATGTCATTTTTATCGAATTTAACTTCTTCAAAAGTTATACATTCGCGGCGACGGGAGTTAACATTAGCTTACAGGGGAGGAGCCAGCCGTTCCCCACGAGCCAATACCCGGATGAGGGCCATGCATGACGCAGCAACATGAGTTCCCGGCGGGCGGTCCATCGCCGGATGCCTGGGATCACATCGATGCAAGTGACTCGCCGGGTACGCTGGTTCAATCGCTGAAGCATTTCTATACCGCCGTGGAGCATAGCCCCATGGCGACTGCCATCACCGATCCCAGCGGGCGCCTGCTGTATGTCAACCGGCGATTTGTCGCTATCACCGGTTACAGTCGCGACGAACTCATCGGCCGGACCTCTTCAGTGATCAAGTCGGGCAAGACCTCGCCCGAGACCTACCGTGAGCTTTGGCGGACACTCCAGGGCGGTGAGATATGGCGTGGCGAGATGCTCAACCGACGCAAGTGCGGCGAGGAGTACTGGGAGTATGAGGTCATCACGCCGATCAAGGATGAGCATGGCAAGGTGATCAGCTTCATTACCGTCAAGGAGGACATTTCCGAGCGTAAACGTCAGGAGGAGGAGTTGCGCCTGCTGGCCACCGCCTTCGAGACCGGCCAGGCTACCCTGATCGCCAATGCCGAGATGCGCATCGAGCGGGTCAACCAGGCCTTCACCGCTATCACCGGCTACGCCGCTGAAGAGGTTCTGGGCAATACGCCGCGAATGTTCAAGTCCGGCCGCCACGATGCCAGCTTCTACGCCGGGCTCTGGCAGTCGCTGGCGACGAGAGGGCACTGGCAGGGCGAAATATGGAATCGCAACAAGCGTGGCGAGATCTATCCGGTATGGCAGTCGATCACCGCGGTCAAGGATGCCGATGGCAAGGTGCGCCACTATGTGTCGGTGTTCCACAATATCACCGAGCGCAAGCAGATGGAGCAGACGTTGACGCGTGAGGCCAGCCGCGATCACCTGACCGGTGCAGCCAATCGTCGCACGTTCGACCGTGCCCTGATCACCGCGGTCAGGCTGGCCGAGAAGGAGGGGGGCGACTTCGCCTTGATGCTGTTCGACATCGACCACTTCAAGGCGGTAAACGATACCCATGGCCACGATGTGGGCGATGCCGTACTCACGGCCCTGACGGCCTGCGTCCAGCGGCGCTTGCGCAAGACCGACCTGCTGGCCCGCTGGGGCGGGGAAGAGTTCACGTTGCTGTTGTCGAGCACGCCGATGGAAGGCGCCCTGCCGTTGGCCGAGCGGCTTCGCAGCGACGTGGCCGGTGCCGAATTGCCAGGCGCCTCGGTGACCATCAGCATCGGCCTGACGTCCTACCACCCCGGCGACGTGGCCCGTGACCTGCTGATGCGCGCCGACCGTGCCTGTACCGCGCCAAGCAGGGAGGGCGCAACCGGGTCGAGGTCATGATAGCCGAGAGGGCCGTCGTGCCGGTTGCCGACATGGCTGAGGGAGAGGAAGCCCGATGATTGCGTCCGACGTCATGCAGCTATCGAAACTGATGCAGGAAGCGCTCGCCACGGCGATCCAGTGCCATGGGGAGCTCACCGTCTGTGCCCTGGACATCGACCACTTCAAGCGGGTCAACGAGCAGTTGGGCCATCAGCGGGCCGACCGGTTGATCGCCGCCCTGGCACAGCGGCTCGATCACTACCTGGATCGCCACGACGCCATCGTTCATGCCGGCGGCGACGAGTTCGTGCTGATGATTCAGGGGGCTGCCGATGATAGCGTCTTGCACAGGTTGCTGGGGGTCATTGCCGAGCCGTTCTCGCTCGACCGTGAGGCGGTGACCATTACGGCAAGCCTGGGAGTCTCCAGCTATCCCGACGACCACTCGGAGTCGGATGGCCTGCTGCGCCATGCCAGGCAGGCGATGTACCGTGCCAAGCAGAATGGCCGCAACACCCTGAACCGCTTCGACCCGGGACAGGATCGCTTATTCCAGCAGCGTCTGGCCCAGCGACGCCGATTCGCCCGCGCGATCGAGCGCGGCGAGCTCTGCCTTCACTATCAGCCCCAGATTGACATGGCCACGGCCCAGGTGATCGGGCTCGAGGCCCTGGTGCGCTGGCAGCACCCCAGAGAGGGGTTGAAGCCCCCCGATTCCTTCCTGCCGCTGATCGAAGGCACCCAGCTGGAGATGGCGCTGGGTGAATGGGTGCTCAGGGAAGCGCTGACGCAGCTGGGCTGCTGGCAGCAGCTGGGCATTCGTCTGCCGGTGAGCGTCAACATCAGTCCTTCCCACCTCTTGAGTCCGGACTTTGTGGACCGCCTGGATGGCCTGTTGGCGCTCAACCCCCTGATGACCAGCGACCGCCTCAAGCTCGAGGTGGTCGAAACTGCCGCCATGCATGACATCGAGGCGGCGCTGGACGCCATCTCTCGCTGCCAGGCGATGGGGGTACAGGTGGCCATCGACGACTTCGGTACGGGTTTCTCGTCGCTGACCTACCTGCGCCAGCTGCCGGTGGACCTGATCAAGGTCGACAAGAGCTTCGTCCGCGATATGCTCAGCGACCCCAGTGACCTGGCCATCGTCGAGAGCGTCATCTACATGGCCCGGCGCTTCGGACGTACGCTGCTGGCCGAAGGGGTGGAAACCCTGGAACATGCCCGCGAGCTGCTGGCCCGGGGCTGTCGGCTGGCCCAGGGGTACGGCATCGCCCGGCCGATGCCGTCCGAAGCGCTGCCCGAGTGGTTGGCGCAGTGGCCCGAGCGGAGCGACTGGCAGGGGCTGGCAGTCGAGTAAGGGGCATGTGCATCTGCGTCCATTCTGACGCAATATTCATTTTACGACTTAAGTCGCAGCTTTTCCGGCCGATAGTCCCTCATGTCTTTCGGCGTGTGACTCCGCACACGCCGGCATCCCTGTGATTATCTACCCGTGAGGGCATTCGATGCTTGCCTCCTTGAGAACCAGACTACTTCTCGCTACGGCGGTGGTCATCGCCGTGGCACTGATCGTGAACGGCGCGACCAGCTATTTCACCGTCAAGTCGCACAACGATCAACAGGTGGCGCGGAACCTGGCTGCGGTGGCTCAGGGTAACGGCCTGGCCATCAGCGAATGGATCGATGCCCGTTCCAGCATGCTCGAGGCGCTTGCGCCGGCAGCGCAAACCGAGGACCCGATGGATGCGCTGCTGCAGCTCGCCGCCTCGGGGGGCTTCATCTCGGCCTACCTGGCCTATCCCGCGGATGGTGCCGGCATATTCTCCGATGGCTGGATTCCGTCGGCCGACTACGACCCCCGCCAGCGCCCCTGGTATCTTCAGGCTGTGGAGGCCGAGTCGACCATCGTCACGGAACCCTATGTCGATGCCAGCACCGGTGAACTGATCGTCACCATTGCCACCCCGTTCTATGACAATGGTCGGCTGGTGGCAGTCGGCGGTGGCGATATCGCCATCGACACCATCGTCGCCAACGTGGGCGATATCGCACCCACGCCGGAAAGCTTCGCCTTTCTGGTGACCGCGGATGGCACCCTGGTCGCCCACCCGGACTCGGACATGACCCTGGAGCCGGCTTCGCGCCTGGCAGCTTCCTTCGATGCTACCTCTTTCACGTCTGCCATTGGCGTGGAGGAGCCGGTGCGCCTTGCCCTGAATGGGCGTGACAAATGGCTGCGCAGCCAGGCCGTCGCCGGTACCGACTGGCAACTGGTCATCGCGCTGGATGAGTATGAAGCCACGGCAGGGCTGCGCGCCGTCCTGGGAACATCGGTGGTGACGCTGGTACTGGTGATCCTGGTGGCGGCCCTGGCGCTGGGTGCGCTGCTCAAGGTCATGTTCCGGCGCTTGCAGTTGGTCAAGGATGCCATGGCCGGTATCGCCAGCGGCAGCGGCGACCTGACCCAGCGCCTGCCGGAAGGGGGCAGCGATGAGGTGGCGCAGATCGCGACCGCCTTCAACCAGTTCGTCTCTCGCATCGAGAGCGTGATGTTGACCATCCGTGACGCCAGCGAGTCCGTCACCGTGGCGGCCGGCGAGATCGCCACCGGCGGCCAGGATCTGTCTCGTCGTACGGAAAACGCGGCGTCGAGCCTGCAGGAGAGTTCCGCTTCCATCGAGCAGATCACCAGTACCATCGAGCATACCGCCGACTCCTCTCGGCAGGCCAACGAACTGTCCCAGTCTGCCTCGGACATGGCGACGAAAGGCGGCGACGTGGTGGCTCAGGTTGTCTCCACGATGGAGGAGATCACGGCCTCTTCCGAGAAGATCGGTAACATCGTAAAGGTCATGGATGGTATCGCCTTCCAGACCAACCTGCTGGCGCTCAACGCCTCGGTGGAAGCTGCCAGGGCCGGCGAACATGGCCGTGGCTTTGCCGTGGTGGCAAGCGAGGTGCGTCAACTGGCCACTCGCAGTGCTGAAGCGTCTCGCGAGATCCGCGGCCTGATCGATGCCTCCGGCGAGAAGGTCACCACCGGCACCGAGCTGGTTCGCCGTGCGGGCACTACCATGGAGGAACTGGTGGGTGGTGTCGGGCGGGTCGCCAAGATGCTTGGCGAGATCAGCGTGGCAGCCAACGAGCAGAGCGACGGCATCGGCCAGGTGAATGTAGCCGTGGCCGAGCTGGACCGCATGACCCAGCAGAATGCCGCCCTGGTCGAAGAGTCCACGGTGGCGGCGGAGCAGCTCAAGGAGCAGGCCGACCGGCTGTCTGAAGCGGTGGGCGGCTTCAAGTTGAGCGACAGGGCGCTGGTCGTGAGTTGAAAAAATTCCGCTGATCGGCTCAAGTTCGCGCTTGAACCGCCGAAGCTGATAGGTAAGGCAGTACATTCACCGGATAGAGAAGGCGGTACCATGGCATCGATTTCCTCCCTCGGCATCGGCTCCGGTCTGGACCTCAACGGTCTGCTGGACCAGCTCAATGATGCCGAACGCGGCAAACTCGAACCCATTGAACAGCAGATAGAGTCCCAGCAGGTTCAGCTCTCGGCCTATGGTGAACTGCAGGGTGCGCTCTCGGGTTTCCAAGGAGCGGTCAGTGCCCTGGATGACCCTTCCCTCTTCCAGAGCCTCTCGGCGGATGTCAGCGGCGAGGCGGTGCAGGCCGCCGCCGGCCCGGACGCCAGCCCGGGGCGCTACGACGTCGAGGTCCAGACCCTGGCGTCCGCCGGCAGCTATGCCACGGCGCGGCTGGAGGGCATCGAGACGCTGGATGACGTAGTAGTGAGTGGCGGTGGTGAGTTGCGACTGCAGTTCGACCCGGCAGGTGACGGTAGCGGTCCTGACTTGCCGATCAATATCGCCGCCGATAGCACGCTCGCGGATATTCGTGACGCCATCAATGCAGAGCAGGCCGGAGTCAGCGCCTCGATCGTCAACGATGGCGAAGGCTACCGCCTGGCCCTGATGTCCACCGAAACGGGTAAGGAAGCCTCCATTACCGGCATGGACTGGGGCGACGTTGCCCTGGCCGATGGCGTGGGCTTCAGTGACACCGCGACAGCCGTCGACAACATTGGCAAGGATGCCCAGTTGACCGTCAATGGTATCGACATCACCAGTGCCTCCAACCAGGTCGAGGGGGCGATACAGGATGTCACCCTCAGCCTGACCCAGGAAGGCAGCAGCACCATCAACGTGGAGCGCGACACCCGTGCGGTGCGGGAAGCGGTGACCGGTTTCGTCGAGGCATACAACAGCTTCAAGGCCACCACCGGCGAGTTGAGCGCCTTTAACAGCGAGACGGGACAGGCCGGCGAACTGCTCGGCGACAGTGCCCTGCGCACCGTGGAGTCGCGGCTGCGCGCCGACCTGGCCGGTGGTGTGGGACAGGCGGCGGCGAGGAGGGCGCACTTGCCATGCTGGCAGACGTGGGTATCTCGCTGCAGCTCGACGGCACCCTGGCGCTGGACGAGGACCGGCTCAACCTGGTGGTCAGCGAGGACATGGACGCGCTGGGCGAATTCTTCACCGGCAACGGCGAAACGCCCGGTATGGCAGGCCAGCTCAACGAGACCCTGGGGCAGCTGATGAGCAGCAACGGGGTGGTGGAGAACTCCATCAGCGGTACCGAAAACCGCATCGAGAGCCTCGTCGACCGCCATGGGCGCATGGAGCAGAGCATCAACGCCACCATCGAGCGCTACCGCACCCAGTTCGGCCAGCTCGACAGCATGATCGCCAACATGAACCAGACCAGCTCCTATCTCACCGAGCAGTTTGCCGCGATGGACGCCCAGCTTGGGCGGAATTGAGCGCCTATCGATTGAATGCCTTCAAACGATAAATTGTTCAGCCGCCCCATAGCGGGCGGTTGTCGTTTTGAGTGGCGTCTAACCGGCGCTGTATTTTCCGACGCGTCTGGGTGCTGACACCTGGCGTCGGAAAATAGAATCGCTGTTGAAGCGCTCGGTTCGGCGCCCCGAGTTCCCATCGCGACTGGCGCCGATAGGCGCCCCGGCGGAGGCTGAATAGTGGGTTGGCGTCGCGATACCGGCAACACCGCCGGAAGGCCTGCGTCACGCATGGAAGCACTATGGGGGGCTGAAGACGGTACGCCGAAAGCGGACGAGCTGGAAGTGCTCTCAATCCTTATCGAGAAGTATGAAGACACCCATTGCCCCATTGGGCTGCGGCTTGATACTTGAATTCAGGGTGCACAAGACCCTCTTTGTCAGGCTGATCGTAG
The DNA here is from genome assembly GCF_000568385.1 of Halomonas sp. BC04. Classification (NCBI taxonomy): domain Bacteria; kingdom Pseudomonadati; phylum Pseudomonadota; class Gammaproteobacteria; order Oceanospirillales; family Halomonadaceae; genus Halomonas; species Halomonas sp. BC04. The sequence continues at coordinate 24,007 of NZ_AZQX01000064.1, read as the reverse complement.
TGGCCGCCAATAGCGAAAATGTAAATGGATGCATCGTCGAATCGATAGATCAAGCGGTCTTTTTGAGATATCCGCCTTGACCAGAGACCGGCGAGGTTATGCTTGAGTGGCTCAGGCTTCCCCAAGCCTGATGACGGGTCGTCCGATCGCAGCATTTCCCTGAGCAACTTGCACAACGCCTTGTGTAATCGCTTGTCCTTTTCATGCATGGCCTCATACGCTTCCCAGGTGTTGCCCTCAAATACCAGTGATCTCATCCATTTGCTCGTCAGTCGGTCGGTAGCCATTCCCACGGGTATGGGTATCGAGAGATGCGGCAATCTGCTGCATGAGATCCTTGTTTTGCAGCACGTGGAGGGTTTCCTGTTCGCGCTCCCAGTCCTCGGCGCTCATAACCACAAAAGCCTCTCCGGCTCGTCGCGTCACCTTCAGCGGCTCATGGCGGCTAATGACTTGCTCTACAACACTTTTCAGGTTGTCTCTAAATTTGTTGACTGTGATGGTATCCATAGCGCACCTTCGTGTACGGACATGCCGTACCAGTATATGCCAAGAACCGTGGTAAGGCCAAGCGCAGCCAGTTTGCAGCCAGCACCAATAAGCCAGCACCACCGGGCTAAAGCTTTCCCACCCCAGGCCGATAGACTCTCCACCGGAGCCTAGGAAACGCTGTAGAAATCGCCGAGCGGGATGAAGCGCAAGGCGCGCGGAGCACAGGAGCCGGAGCATATGGGGTATATGTGAGGATTCCGCGCACCGTGCAACGCAGCGATTCGCTCGCGCAGGCATTTGTACAGCGTTTCCCTATCGCGCCCGGAAGAGGGCTTCCTGTGTCCGTCATCAACACCAACATCCTTTCCCTCATCGTTCAGGCCAACCTGCGTGGCAGCCAGCAGGCCATGCAAAGCGCCATGCAACGGCTGTCGTCGGGCCTGCGCATCAATAGCGCCAAGGACGACCCCGCAGGGCAAGCCATCGCCAACCGCATGACGGCACAGATCAGCGGGCTCAACCAGGCGGCGCGTAACGCCAACGACGGCATCTCTGTGGCTCAGACTGCGGAAGGAGCGCTGAACCAGGTCAATGACAACCTGCAACGTATTCGCGAACTCACGGTCCAGGCGGCAAAAGGCACCTTGGGCCCCAGCGATCGCGTCTCGATACAGAACGAGATCGATCAGCGCCTGAACGAGGTCGATCGCATTACGCAGCAGACAGCCTTCAATGGCATTCGTGTGCTGGGTGAAACCCGGGGGCTGCAGATCCAGGTGGGTGCCAACGACGGCCAGACGATCCGCCTGGCGCTCCAGGCCATGGATCGGCAAGCCCTTGGCCTGGGGGGTTTTCGCATCGCCGACAGCGACGACGGCAGCGCCACGGCCACGCCAGACCCGCTGGCCACCCTCGATGCGGCCTCAGTCGGGTCGACCGCCAGCGCAGCCAGCTCGGCGCGGTACAGAACCGCTTCGAGGATGTGATCACCAACCTGCAGAGCACGTCGCTCAATCTTTCGGCGGCCCGGTCTCGCATCCAGGACTCCGACGTCGCCCGGGAAGTCTCCAACCTGGTGCGGGCGCAGATCCTGCAGCAGGCCGGCTTCGCCATCCTGGCCCAGGCCAACCGGGTGCCGGAACCCGTGCTGGCGCTGCTGCGCTGAGGCCTGGGAGCGCCCCTGGCCGCAGGCCCTGTCAATCGCCGATGAAATTTTTTTCACCGATTCCCTAAAGTCCTCCCGAAAGATGCCGTTAATCAGGGTAACGGCCAACGGCGCCGTTGCGGCGGGTCCGGTAGACAGGACCGCACGACCAAGATCAGCGGGCCCGCCAATGGAGCCCCCAACGATAGGAAGGAACATCACATGTCCGTGATCAATACCAACATCACTTCCATGATTGGCCAGTCCAATCTGAACAAGTCCCAGAACGCCCTGCAGACCTCCATGGAGCGTCTCTCTTCCGGCCTGCGCATCAACAGCGCCAAGGATGATGCGGCCGGTCAGGCCATCGCCAACCGTATGACCGCACAGATCAATGGTCTGGCTCAGGCCCAGCGTAACGCCAACGACGGTATCTCCGTTGCTCAGACTGCCGAAGGCGCTCTGAATCAGATCAACGATAACGTTCAGCGTATCCGTGAGCTGACTGTTCAGTCTCAGAATGGCACTAATTCTTCTGAAGACCTTCAGTCCATTCAGGACGAAATCAACCAGCGTCTTTCTGAAATTGACCGGATTTCAGAAGAAACGGATTTCAACGGCGTCAAGGTGCTTGATAGCAATCAGAGCCTGCAGATTCAGGTTGGTGCTAATGATGGTGAAACCATCAGTGTCAACCTGAAGAAAATGGATAGTGGTTCACTTGACCTTGCAGGTTTCAATGTCAGTGCTCTGTCTGGGGCGATTACATCCATTACCTCTGACGATGGTACTGTCACCGAAACTACTAAGATTGATTTCGATGGTCTGGATGCTCTGACTGATACGGGCGGTTTGCTTGAAGGCCAGTCACTCACTCTGCGAGGCTATGGTGATTTCGACGAGGCTGCTGGCACCTATGCCAACTATGCTCTCCAAGATGAGAACGGTAACCTTTATAAAATTGACGGGACTGAAATCGCGTTTGATACGGGTGATGGCACCTTTACAGTTGATGCTGGCATCGCTCAGGCTGATCTCGATCAACTTGCTGCAGACTATCAAGCTGATGTTGAGGCTGGCCTTTCTTCCACAGCGAATCCGCTGAAAACCCTCGATGATGCACTGAAGCTGATTGACGAGCAGCGTTCCGAGCTGGGTGCAGTGCAGAACCGCTTCGAAGATGCTATTAACAACCTTAGCACTAATGAGACCAACCTTGCATCCGCCCGTTCGCGCATCGAAGATGCCGACTATGCGGTGGAAGTGGCCAACATGACCCGCGCGCAGATTCTGCAGCAGGCTGGTACTTCCGTACTGGCACAGGCCAACCAGATTCCGCAGAACGTGCTGTCTCTGCTGGGCTAAGGCTGAGCATTGGGGGAAGGGTTTCCTTCCCCTTGGCAATGCCATCGAACCGGCTCCATTCGTGGGGCCGGTTTTTTCATTCCGAGGCTGATAACGATAGTGGTTCAAAATGCATGAACGGATCGACGCCCGTGAATTGACGCGTGACTTGCTGCCCAAGCTCAAGGCAACTCGGCACCTGATCGAAAATTCGCTGAGCCTGTGTATTCAGCAGTGTGAAGAAGAAGTCGAACGGGACAGGTTGACCCAGCTGCAGCAAGAGTTTCAGCTGGAGATGATGATGATGATGACGATGAACCTCGATCACCTTCTCAAGCGCTATGGTGACCAGTTGAAAGCGCCAGCCGAAGGGCGGGAGCAATTCACTAGCCCGTTACTGGAGCTTGATCAATCGGAATCCGTTGCTATCGAGAGTGCCAGACGACTCTATCGCCGTGCCTATGAGTTTCAGACGAGGTGACACCATGAACGAGAGTGACTACCAGCGTGTCATCGATGAGCTTCAGGCGGTCATAGAAGATACCCAGCGGACCATCGAACGCTTCGAGGCCACCGGCATGGATGAGCAGATGACGGAGGATTACGAGAAGCTGCTGAGCATTCTGGATGACTCCGTGAAGCAGCAGCGGGAGCATACGCTGGCGATGCTGGCTAAATCCTGAAGCCACTCGAACTCACGCAACTGAACGATCCCCTGGTATCCCTCATCTATGCGCTGTCACCCCCCCCCCGGCAGGAAGCCTCCATGCCTTCGGCGGTTAGCGGGGAAAAGTCACTCCTCCGCTGGACCGAGCAATGCCATCCGCCTGACAGCCTGCTGATTTTTCAAAAGTTTTACCTAAAGAATATCGCGTCGCCGCCGATAATCCATGTGGGAATCGATACCCGCATTGATAAATACGCAAGGGACCTTACGATGCACAAGATGATAACCGCCGGTGTGGCGGCTGTACTGTTTTCTTCCGCCACCGGCAGCCTTCAGGCATTCGATGATCGCGTCAGTGTCGGGGTGCTGGCGGGTACTACCGGGGCGGGGGCCGAGGTGTCATGGCGTTTTCATGAGCGTTTGGGCGTCACGGCCCAGTATGCCGGTGGTCTGAGCTGGGATGGCGACTTCGACACCGACGACGTGGACTACGATGGCGATCTGGATATCTCGGCAGGTGCCATCAAGTTCGATTACTACCCCTTCGCCGGTCGCTTCTACCTCACCGCTGGCGCCATGCTGCCGGACATGGAAGCCAATGTGAGCGGGCGCTCCAAGCGCAACGATACCTTCGAGTTCAACGGCGCAACCTATCAGGCCAGTGATATCGGCAGTCTACATGGCAAGCTCACCATCGCCGACGGGGTACAACCGTATTTGGGCCTGGGCTGGCGCTCGTCCCACCGCCAGGGCTTCGGGCTGTTTTCCGAGTTGGGGGTAATGGCAACGAGTATCGATGTCTCGCTGGGCACCTCGGAGAACTACGAGGGGGAGCACGACCAGTTCCGCCGCGATCTGCGCCGCGAGGAGCAGCGCCTGAAGGATGAGGCCGACAAGTTGCCGTTCTATCCGGTCGCCGTAGTGGGGATCTCCTACACCTTCTGATGGCGCCGCGCATGCAGTGTCGCGCCCGGGCTGTTGCCCGGGCGTATTGTTTTGTTATCGGCCTTGGGTGAACCGGGTCGGTGGGATATATCGGCAGCAGGGGAAGGGGAATGAATTACGAAGGTAACGTGAGCGAGGCGCAGCAGATTACCTTGCAGGAACTGCTGTACGACATACTGCCGAAGTTGAAGGCGGCCCAGGAGATGATGCAGAGCACACTGCTGGCGATCCTCGATGCGACGGAAGACCCGCTGGAGAAGGCGCGGCGTCGTGAGCAGCAGGATGAGCTGGAGCTGGAGCTGTTTACCATTCGCCTGAACGTCAAGCATCTCCTCGGGCGGCATACACAAGCCGTGCAGGCCATGCAGGAAGCCGAGCAGAGCGGCGCCGCAGTAGATGATGGACCGCTGCTGATTCTGGATGATGCCGAGGCCCAGGCCATCGCCAAGGCGCGAATGCTCCACACGCGGTTGGTGGCCATGCAGCAGGAGTTAGCGAAGGGGTAGCGGCGACAATGTGCCCGCTGACCCTTTTCGAGACTTCTGAACGTGGGCCGTTGGGTTAGCCCACTGTTATCGGAGCGTGCATGCCCTGCGGCGCAGTATACGGTGGGCGTGTCACACCCACCTTGGCCCTGATTTTTTTCCTACCCTCTCAGTTCCCCGGCACCACCGCGGTTGCCTCGATTTCCACCTTGGCGCGATCCTCGATCAGATCGGCGACCTGGACCATGGTCATGGCCGGGAAGTGCTTGCCCAGCACCTCGCGGTAGGCGGCGCCCACCTCCTTGAGGCGTGCCAGGTACTCCTGCTTGTCGACGACGTACCAGGTCAATCGTACCAGGTGCCGTGGTCCGGCGCCGGCCTCTTGCAGCACCTCGACGATGTTGGTCAGCGCCTGGTGAACCTGGGCAACGAAGTCGTCGCTTTCAAATTCCTGCTGTCCATTCCAGCCGATCTGGCCGCCGACATAAATGGTTTGGCCTGTGGCCATGATCCCGTTGGCGTAGCCGATGGCGGGTTTCCAGTTGGCGGGGTGGAGGAGCTGATGAGCGGGCGCGGTGTTCATGATTTTTTTCCTTCAGTTGTCGTTGATTGAAAAATATTGGCGAATGGGGTCGGGCCAAGGCAGGGGCCGTCCGGTGTTCAGGTCGATATAAACCAGCGTCACCCTGGCCGTCAGGCGACGCTGCGCTTGATGCGTGGCGATGATCTCGAGGCTTAGGCTGGTGCGGCCCACGGCCTTGGGAACGAGGCTGAAGCTGAGAATGTCCCCCAGCCGGCTTGGGGCGTGGAACTGGGTCTCCAGCGACACGGTGGGTACGCCTCGCCCCGATGACACCAGCTCGGCAAAGCTGCTGCCCAAAGATTCGCTGAAACAGTCCTCGACCACGGCGTTGATCATCTCGAAGTAGCGCGGATAGAAGACGATGCCCGCCGGGTCGCAGTGCTCGAAGCGCACCTTGCGCCGCGTGGTGAAAAGCGGGGCAAAACCGTGATCTGTGCTCATTTCCATGCTCATGTCCACCCCTCGCCGCGTTCGGCCAGACGCTGGAGCTGGTCGCGGCCGGGGCCGTAGGGTAGCGGCCAGTCGCACTGGCTGTCGCCGAGGCCCGCCGCGGCATGCAGGGTCCAGTAGGGGTCGGCCAGGTGCGGGCGGGCCAGGCACACCAGGTCGGCGCGGCCGGCCATCAGGATCGAATTGACGTGATCGGCCTGGTAGATGTTGCCCACCGCCATGGTGGCCATGCCGGTCTCGTTGCGGATGCGGTCGGAGAAGGGCGTCTGGAACATGCGTCCGTACATCGGCTTGGCCCGGGTCGAGGTCTGTCCGGCGGAGACGTCGACGATGTCCACCTCGGCGGCCTTGAGCAGGTGGGCGATCTTGACGGCTTCGTCAGGCGTGACGCCCTCGTCGCCGACCCAGTCGTTGGCCGAGATGCGCACCGACAGCGGCTTGTGGGCCGGCCACGCCTGGCGCACCGCGCGGATCACCTCCAGCGGGTAGCGCATGCGGTTCTCGAGCGAACCGCCGTACTCGTCGTCGCGGCGGTTGGTCAGGGGCGTGATGAACGAGGAGAGCAGGTAGCCGTGGGCAGCGTGCACCTCGAGCATGTCGAAGCCGGCGCGCTCGGCCATCTCGGCGGCAGCGACGAATTCGTCGCGCACGCGCTCCATGCCGGTGCGGTCCATGGCCTTGGGCACCTGGTTACGCTCGGACCAGGGCACGGCGGAGGCGGCCAGGATCGGCCAATTGCCCTCGGCCAGCGGGGCGTCCATCGCCTGCCAGCCGAGCTGAGTCGAGCCCTTGGGGCCGGAGTGGCCGATCTGGGCGCACAGCTTGGCGTGTGTTTCGGCGTGGACGAAGTCGCACAGGCGCTTCCAGGCCGCCTCGTGCTCGGGTGTATAGAAGCCGGGGCAGCCCGGGGTGATGCGCCCCTGGGGCGAGACGCAGGTCATCTCGGTGTAGACCAGTCCGGCGCCGCCCTTGGCCCGCTCGGCGTAGTGCACGAAGTGCCAGTCGGTGGGGCAGCCGTCCACCGCCTTGTACTGGGCCATGGGCGAGACCACCACCCGGTTGGCGAGCGTCATGTCGCGCAGCGTGAAGGGGGCGAACATCGGCGCCCGGTCGCTTTCCGGGTTGCCGCCTGGGCCTGGAACCAGCGCTCGGCGCTGGCGAGCCACGCCGGGTCGCGCAGGCGCAGGTTCTCGTGGCTGATGCGCTGGGAGCGGGTCAGCAGCGAGTAGTTGAACTGCACCGGGTCGAGATCCAGATAGCGCTCCACCTGCTCGAACCACTCGGTGGAGTTGCGCGCCGCCGACTGCAGGCGCAGCACCTCGGTGCGGCGCTCCTCCTCGTAGCGGGCGAAGGCGTTGGCCATGTCGGGCTCGCTGTGCAGGTACTCCGCCAGGGCGATGGCGCTCTCCAGAGCCAGCTTGGTGCCCGAGCCGATGGAGAAGTGGGCGGTGGCAGCGGCGTCCCCCATCAGCACCACGTTGTCGACGCTCCAGCGCTCGCACAGCACCCGGGGGAAGTTGATCCAGGCGGAGCCGCGGATATGGTTGGCGTTGGTCATCAGCGCATGGCCGCCCAGGTGGCGGGCGAAGATGCGCTCGCACACGGCGATGGATTCCTGCTGGCTCAGCTCGCCGAAGCCGAAGGCCTGCCAGGTGGCTTCGCTGCACTCGACGATGAAGGTCGCGGTGTCGGCGTCGAACTGGTAGGCGTGGGCCCATACCCAGCCGTGCTCGGTCTTCTCGAAGAGGAAGGTGAAGGCGTCATTGAAGGTCTGGCGGGTGCCGAGCCAGACGAACTTGCAGGCGCGCACCTCGATATCGGGCTTGAAGTGCTCGGCGTAGTGCTGCCGGGTGCGCGAGTTGAGGCCGTCGGCGGCGAGCACCAGGTCGAACTCGCGTCGCAGGTCATCGATGCGCTCCTCGGGGATGTCGCTTTCGAAGCGCAGCTCGACGCCGAGCTCCCGGGCGCGCTGCTGGAGCAATACCAGCAGCTTGTGCCGCCCGATGCCACAGAAGCCGTGACCGGTGGAGACGGTCTTCACGCCGTCATGGACCACGGCGATATCGTCCCAGTAGGCGAAGTGCTCGCGAATCCGTTCGGCGCTCACCGCATCGTTGCGCGCCAGGTTATCCAGTGTCTCATCGGAGAGCACCACGCCCCAGCCGAAGGTGTCGTCGGGGCGATTGCGCTCGAGCACCACGATGTCGTGGGCAGGGTCGTGCAGCTTCATGCTGATGGCGAAGTAGAGCCCTGCCGGGCCCCCGCCGAGACAGGCGACTCTCATGAATATTTTCCTTCTTGTCTACATAAATTGTTCTACATAAAATATTTAAGCTTGAAGCATCTGGGCGCACCTTCGGCCCTCGTGCGTTGCGTATCCAGGGCTGTTTACCGTGCTTAAAGCTGTTTCACGGCGATCCGTGAGCGGTCGTCCGCGGTATGCGCCGGAGCTTCCGGCTGCCACTCACCAACGCTTTGCTTGAGGGTTTCACCCTTCTCATCGGCGAGGGCGGCATCGTGAAGTTGGCGCAGACGTATGGCCGCATCGGGTGCCTCGCCGTAGCGCTCGAAGGCCTGCATCAGGGTGTTGAAGCTGGTCAGGCCGCGGCGGTGTGTGTCGCCATATCCCTTGACCAGACCTTGCGCCTTGATGACCTCGAGGGCGACGTCAGGTGATATGTCGAAGGCTCGGTCGACCGCCGACAGCCAGGCATCGATACACTGGCGCTCTTTGCGATAGCGCAGGGTCTTGCGGCGCCAGCGTCGCAGGCTCGCCACGCTCATCAGTAGCAGAAAGCCTCGCAGTCGCTGGGGCTGATGCGACGTCCACGCTGGGTCAGCTTGGCCAGCGGACGGCGAACCCAGCCGGTATGCAGCACCCAGTGGCCGAGGCCGGCCGGCAGGGTATCGCAGATCTCCTCGACACGGGGGTGCATGAACTCGGCGGTGTAGACGATCTGCTCCGGCTCGGCCTTGACCTCGTTGCGCACGCGCTCCAGGCGGTCGCGGCGAATCTTCAGGTCGGCCACGCGAATGGTGTCCTCATAGCTAAACCACAGTGCCAGGTGGCGGGCCAGCTCTCGCAGCAGGATGTAATCCCTGTCCTCCAGCGGGAAACGTGGCAGGCGTTCTAGCAGAAGCTCCAGGTACTCCCTGGCGTAGGCGGGGTCTTGATAGTCGATCAGTCGCAGCACACCCTCGTGGATCACCTCACGCGCCGACTCGGGAAAGCGGCTTTCGATGTCGCGCTTCAAGGCGTCGAGTTCCGGCAACTCGGACTGCGGCCGTGGCTCATGCATTTCAGCTTGGGCGTCGCTCGGTTCGGCAAGGGGCTTCGCGCCCTGGGCCTGCCGGTAGCTTTCATCGAAAGCACGCAGGCTTGCCGTAACCCCAATGCCACCGTCGCGAATGGCCTGCTCGAACGCTTCACGCGGGAAGGGCAGCGCCTGGCTGCCGGCCAGGGCGCCAAACAGCACGGCGCTGATCACGCTGCCCTGACGGTGCGCCGTGGCGTCCATGTCGAACTCGATAAAGTGCCGGGCATGGTGTTGCAGCTGTTTACGCACCGGCTCCGGGTCGAGGATGCCGTTGCCCATGGCGCTCTTCTCGGTGATGCCATAGACCCGGTGGCTCGAGGCAATCACCGTGGTGCGGTCAGGGGTGACGAGCCCGCGCTCCAGTGCGCGGCCCGCTTCCATGAACTCGGCGGCCAGTACGATATCGACGTCGCCGGACGAGGGCATCAGGGCCAGCACCGGGGCCTGGCCGGCGCGTTCGGCCTCGGCTTCCGGAAACAGCTCGAGGTAATAGATGGTGGCCCCGGTGCGCTGGGCAACCCCGGGCACCGAGGTGGCCTGGGCCAGGTAACCGTTGCTCTCGGCCAGGTGGACGATCCAGTCGGAGAGCACGCCGCCGCCCTGGCCGCCCATGGCCATGATCGCCAGCGTGATCGGTCGTGTGGCAGTGGTCACGTCAGGCATGGGGTTCTCCCGTAAGATGTGCGGATGGGGGCAGCGGGGCGAGGCGCTTCTCACGCCATGCCTGCAGGCGCTGGATGACGGCTTGGCGCCCGCGGTGCAACAGACGGTCCCAGCGATTGGGATGGCTGATTACATCGGCGCGATAGAAGGAGGGGCACAGCACAGCGGCGTGGGCCGCCTCGCCACACAGGCCGCAGCCCACGCAGGTGTTGTCCACCTGGGCGACGGGGTGTTCACGCAGCGGATCGGGGTTGGGACTGATCGACAGCGATGGGCAGCCGGAAATACGGATGCAGGCGTGGTCGCCGGTACAGGTGTCGCTGTCGACGCCGAAGCGCCGTCGAACGGTGCGCTTGCCGTCCTTGAGCGCTTGACGCACCTTGGGTTTTTCGCGCCGCTGCAGGTTCAGCATGCACTCCGACTGGGCGATGATCACCTTGGGACCCTTCTCCTTGGTGGTCAGGGCTTCGGTGAGCGTGTCTTTCATGCGCTGCACGTCATAGGTGTGATCAACGACCCGAATCCATTTGACCCCCACCCCCTTTACCGCTTGTTCAATGGGAATGTTGGTGTGGCGCATGGGGTTTTCGGCACGGGAAGAGGGGAGGTCCTGTCCGCCGGTCGCCGCCGAATAGAAGTTGTCCACGATCAGCAGCACATCATCGTCGCCGTTGTAGACGGCATTGGCGACACCATTGGTCAGGCCGTTGTGCCAGAAGCCGCCGTCACCCATCACGCTGATGGCGCGGCCGCCCTTGGAGCCGTGGAATGCCGAAGCCGCCGAGGCGCCCAGGCCATAGCCCATGGTGGTATTGCCGATATTGAAGGGCGGCAGGATGGAGAACAGGTGGCAGCCGATGTCGCAGCTGACATGGCGTGGCCCCAGCTCCCGCTCGACGAGCTTCATGGCGGTAAATATCGGTCGCTCGGGGCAGCCGGTGCAGAACCCAGGCGGGCGGGGCGGCAGGGCCGGTACCGGATTGTCGAGTGCAGGCAGAGCCTCGGGTGGTGGGAGCCGCTCCGGCGCGGCGGCGGTCAGGAAGTCGCGCAGGCCTTTCAGCATCACCTGGCCAATGTATTCGCCCGCCTTGGGCAGCACGTCCTTGCCATGGATGCGCGTGGCGATATCGGCGCGCCGCAGAATGCTGGCAAGGGCCTGCTCCAGGTAATCTGGCTGACCTTCCTCGATCATCAGTACGGCACGCTTGTCGGCGCAGAAGGCTTCCAGTTCGTCGTCCACCAGCGGGTAGGTGACGTTGAGCACATGCAGTGGAATACGGCTGTTGCCGAAGGTGTCGGCCAGGCCGAGGCGCTCGAGACCGCGAACGACCGTATTGTAGAGCCCACCCTGCAGGATCAGGCCGATCTCCCCATACTCGCCGGGGAAGGTCTCGTTGAGCCGATGCTCCTTGATGTAATTCACTGCCGCCGGCCAGCGTGTGTTGACCTTCTCGTGCTCGTGCTGGAAGCTCGCCGGCGGCAGCACGATGCGGTTGGTGTCGCGAACCGGATTGGCCAGCGCATCATCGATGGTGAATTCGGGAGAGCGGTTGGCCTGGGTCTGGAAGCGCCCGTGCACATGGCAGGCGCGGATGCGCAGCTCCAGCATGACCGGGGTATTGCTGGCTTCCGAGAGCTCGAAGCCATGCTCCACCGCCTTGACGATGGAGGGCAGGTTGGGGCGCGGGTCGAGCAGCCAGATCTGGCTCTTCATGGCGAAGGCATGGGTGCGCTCCTGCATGATGCTCGAGCCGTCGCCGTAGTCTTCACCGACGATGATCAGTGCGCCGCCGGTCACGCCGCCCGAGGCCAGGTTGGCCAGGGCATCCGACGCGACGTTGGTGCCCACCGTGGATTTCCATGCCACGGCGCCGCGCAGGGGATAGTTGACCGAGGCGGCCAGCATGGCGGCGGCGGCGGCCTCGCTGGCATTGTTCTCGAAGTGGATGCCCAGTTCCTCGAGGATCGGCTGCGCATCAGCCAGCACGTCCATCAGATGGGAGATCGGCGCGCCCTGGTAGCCGCCCACATAGGCGACGCCCGACTGCAGCAGCGCCTTGGTCACGGCCAGGATGCCCTCGCCCTGGAAGGTGTCACCCTCCCCAAGACGCAGCTTCTTGACCTCCTCGACAAATGTTCTTTCAGCCATCTTGTTCTCCTCGCCGCTCGGGCATGGTGCCCTCGTCGTGAGTGGTGTTGTTTGGATTCAGCGCATCAGGTTGGGCAGGCCGGTGGCAAGCCAGGGCAATGCCACCACCAGTGCCAGCACCAGTAACTGGAGGAGCAGGAAGGGCAGCGCGGCCTGATAGACCTGGGTCAGGCGGATGCCGGGAGGTGCCACACCCTGCATCACGATCAGCAGCAGCCCGAAGGGCGGCGTCAGGAAACTGATTTCCATGGCCACCAGGAACAGAACGCCGATCCAGATCGGGTCGATGCCCAGGCTCGAGACCAGCGGCATGAAGAACGGCAGGGTGATCATGATCATGCTGATCTGGTCGGCGAAGCAGCCCAGCACCAGCAGTACCAGCAGCATACCGAGCACGACCATCAGCGGCGTCAGATCCCAGCCAGTGATTACCTGCAGCAGGCCGCTCGTGGCACCGGAAAAGGAAAGCAGCTGGGAGAAGGTGGTGGAGGCAACCAGCACGAACAGGATCATGACCGAGACCTTGGCGGTTTCCATCAGCGACTTGACCAATGACTGCAAGGTCAGGCAGCGATAGCAAAGTGCGGCAAGCGTAGCGGCGACGGCGCCGAAGGCAGCCGACTCCGTGGGCTCGGCCCAGCCCGCCAGCAGGCTGCCCACCACGGCTACGAAGATGCCGCTCAGCGGCAGCACGTAGACGCAGAAGGGTTGCCAGCGCTCCCAGGTGGTGAGGCTGGTATCGCCCTCGTCCGCCGGTGCGAGCTCAGGATTGCGCGCGCAGCGGATCATCACATACAGCAGCACGGAAATCCCCATCAGGATGCCGGGGATGATGCCGCCGATCAGCAGCTGGCCGATGGAGATGCCGGCCAGGCTGCCCAGCGTGACCGCAAGTGCCGAAGGGGGAATCAGCATGGCGATGCCGCCCACCGCCATGATGGGCCCCATGGCAATGGAGGGGTGGTAGCCACGCTTGAGCATGTCGGGCAGTAGTGAACTGCCCATCATGGCGGTATTGGCGATGCTCGAGCCGGAGAGGGTGGCGAAGGCCGTGCCGCCGAGCACCGAGACGATGCTCAGGCGGCCGGGAATGCCCTTGATCAGACGCTCGATGGCGGTGATCGCCTTGTAGGCGAGACCCGTATGAAAAAGCACTTCGCCCATAAGCACGAACAGCGGTATCGGGATCAGGGAAAAGCTGTTGATGGCCTCGGCGCTGTTGCGCGCCATCTGCATGATGCCCATCTCCCCGCCCATGAAGACATAGGCGCCGACGAGATTGATCGCGATGAAGGCAAACACCACGGGCAGGCCCAGTGCCATGAGCAGGATGAGCCCGCCCACCAGCAACATCAGAGCAGAATGCCATTCCATGTCGTCAAACCTCCCGTGGCTGGATGAGGCGCCACAGGCGGCGCAGGAACTCGAGGGTCAGCAGGCCAAAGCAGAGGTCGGCAGGACGAAGTTCCACCACTCGGGAAACACGAACGACTTGAAGACCATGCTGCCCCGACTGAGATAGTCGGAACCGGTAGCCAGCAGGAAGTAACCGAAGCACAGGCTGATAAAGGCACCGAGGAGGTTGATGAACATCTCCAGCCATCTTCCGGGTGCCTTGGGCAGGGCCTGTTGCAGCAGGTCGACCCGCACGTGGGCGCCGTGATAGAGCACCCAGGGAGCGGCCAGGAAGGTGGCGGCGGCGATGGCATACTCGCTGCCTTCCACCGTGCCGTAGATCGAGCCGAAACCCAGGTTTCGGCTGAGCACGTTGAGTACGATGACTACCGACACGACACCGATGATGAGACCTGCGGCCAGGCCGCAGGCTTGCATCATGTAGTGGTACGTCTTCTGCAACGGTGAGCGTGCCACTGGCTCGTTATTGACGATGGCTGCGTCATTCACTGTCCAGGATCTCTCTCAGCTTCTCGGTATTCGCGGCATGCTCCTGAGCCAGCCGCTCCCACTGGACTTCATAGGCCATTTCGAGAAAGCGCTCACGGTCCTCACCTTCGAACTCGATCACTTCGATTCCCGCTTCGGCCTGACGACGCTCCTCTTCGGCATTGATTTCCTCGTTGAGCCCGTTGAGCTCTTCCAGCCAGATGGCCTTCTCGGTGAGGTAGTCACGCTGCTCATCGGTCAGGTTGTCCCAGGTGTTCTGGTTGACCAGCACGCCGACTTCCACGTGATAGAAGCCAGGGTCGACGCGGTAACTCGTATGCTCCTGCCAGCCGAGATCGAAGATGCCCTGAACCGGCCAGCCGTAACCGTCGACGATGCCGCGCTCCAGTGCGGTATAGACCTCGCCCGGCGGGGTCTGGGCCGCTTCGCCACCCATGGCCTCGACGAAGGCGCGATAGACCGGCGTGATGCGCAGGCGCAGGCCATTGAGATCGGGGCTGTCGATGGGCTCGTTGAGATAGAGGTGGTAGCGATTGCCGTAGTTGGTATAGGCCAGGTAGTGGACGTTCATCTGCTCGCGCCACATCTCCTGCAACTGATCGAAACGGCCCGTTTCTCGCAGTTCTTCGGGTGAGTAGCGTGTCAGGTTAAGCGCATGGGCCGCCGGCAGAGAACTCGTATAGAACGCCGAGGTGACGAAGGCCATGTCGACCACGCCGTTGCTCACCGCATTGCCGACCTGGAAAGGCGGCATGGCCTCGGGGCCGCCTATGAAGTTGACCTCAATCGGAGCGTCGGGGTCGTTCGCGATCTCTTCAAGGAACATCTCGAAGGTGTGTGGGATCGCCGTGCCGGGGTTGAAGGCGCTGACGGTTCTCAGCGTCACCGTGTCCGCGGCGGCTTGCGTCACCAGGCCCAAGGAGACCAGGGCAGCGCCAATCGTGGTGGTCCAGCGGAGGTTATGCGTCATGTCGTGACTCCCTTGTTGTTGTCGTGACTTGTACTTGGGTTTAAGGAACGGGCTTCAGGGACGAGCAGGGGTGCCGATGGCAACGGGCCTTACCGGCGCCTGCGCAGCTCCCTTGGTCAGAGTGGGAAGGATCATGGTGCATGAGGTCCAGACCTGGTCAGCGGCCAGTTCGGCCAGCCGCGCGTTCTGGATTTGGTAGATACCCGATTGCGTCAGGTTATGGTGATGGATGGCGAAGGGGAGACCATCCGGCACGCCTTCAGGGATTGCCTCGCCCGCCAGCATTCCTTCCGGGGCGGGGTCGGTGAAGGGGTTGTCCAGGGCGACCAGCACGATGGCCTGCTCTTCGAGCCACTCCATGGTGTCATAGGCCAGGCCAGGGCCTTGGGTGTAGTAGCGCCCGTCATCGCTGTCCCAGTGCTCTCCCCAGCCGGTGTGGATATAGAGCACGTCGCCGGGCAGCAGGCCGCGCCAGGCAAGCCCTTGGGCCTCGATCATGGCTTCGATGTCGTCACGGCTGATCAGGTCGCCGGCGGCGAGCGGCTCTCCCTCGTTGAGGTACGCCGCGGCATCCAGCAGCACCGCGGAGGAGACGATCGGCGGCAAGTTCTCAAGGCCGAGCCTCTCGAGAGCCGCATCCGGGGTTGGCTTGACCTCGTCTTGGGTGAAGCCGCCGTAGTATTGCAGCTCCTCGACAGGAAACTCCCCCTCACCGCTCCAGGGCTCGGTTAGAAAGGCGAAATGGCCGAGGCCGTCGAGCTGTGTGCCCTGGCCGCCGATATTGCCGCTCGTGGACTCGGTATTGAAGCCGTGCCGAGTGCCCGGGATACCGCTGGAGGGATCGAAGCGATAGGTTTCCGGCTCGGCAAACGGCGACTGGGGCATTTCTGCGGTGCGCTGATAGGAGAGTTCGTAGGACTTTGCCTCTGCCTGCATGAGGTGAAAGGCGCAGCGCTGCCAGGCGCCAGGGCCCTGGGTGTTGCCCATGCCGGCTTCGTCCCCATTCGGCCAGGGAGGAAGCGGGACCTGCGGGGTGTTCTGCAGGTGGCCCTGGTGGTCATCAGGTGTGGCTGCAAGAGTCGCCGTGCAGCTCAGGGCTGCCATGCACGCGGCAGTGGGCAGCAGTATCAAGCGGGATTTCATTGTCTTTGTTCCCTTGCTTGCTGTTGGATTGTGCGTCGGCCTTCGACGGTGACGCCGCACTGTTTTTCACTGCAGTGTCTGAACCAGCCTAGAAAGGAATGCGGCATATTTCAAGATTGAAGTTTCAAGCTTGAATACTTCGCATGCTAATAGAGAAAAGGAAGCGATGGGCCTCATGGCTCGAAATGGGTCACAGCCGTGTGGAGGGTGGTGCCTGGGTATGAGGGGCGGGTGGGGCAGGTAAGGCGCCAGACCACCCGTCGCAGCAGGCCTTTACCGCTGGACGGGTAAGCTGACTCGGCAGAAGGGCCTTAAGCGGAGCCGGTTGCATATTTCGGTCTCATGGTGAACTGGAAGCCGAACATCGCGATGATGACGGAACAGCCCACCAGAGTGCCCAGTTGACCCGGTACCAGTGTCAGCGTAGAGGCCACCAGGAGAATCAGCCTTTGTGGCCAATTGGTGCGGATGAAGCCTTGGCCGACCATCGCGACATTCAGGGCGGATAGCGCCAGAAGGCTAATGGCTATCACGATCAGTTGATCCAGGGGTGAGCCCTCGAGTAGCAGTAGCTCTGGCCTGGCCACGAACAGGAAGGGTAGAAAGAAGCCCGGCAAACCAATCTTGACCGCTTGAACAGCGGTGGTGAAGTACGGTGCCTCGGCTATGCGGGCGGCGATTAACGAGGCGATGGCTACCGGGGGAGTGAGTGCGGAAAATACCGCAAAGTAGAGCACAAACATGTGGGCGGCCATCATGCTCAGGCCCATGTCGATCAGCGCCGGGGCGGTCAGCAGGGCGACCAGAATATACGCGGCGGAAGTGGGTAGGCCTAGTCCGAAGATCAGGCAGGCTGCGGCGGCAATCAGCAGCAGGACGCCGAGGCTGCCGTCGGCGATGCCGAGCATCAGGTAGGAGAGTTTCTGGGCAAAGCCGGTAGCAGTCAGAACCTCCACGAAGATACCGATGACGGCAACGATGACGGCAATGGTGGCACCGCTGAAGCCGCCTTCGCGCAGCCCTTCCACTAGCCGAGTGAAGGACACGCCCAGCGCCCTGAGGGGATGGCGGTACTGGCGTATCACGCTGCTGGTGAGCTCGAGTACAACGATGGCGAGACACCCATAGGCCGCGGCATAGGAAGGCGGCATGCGACTCACCAGTAGAAAGACCAGTACACCAATGGCGATCAGCAGGTGGCCATAGCGAGCCAGCAGATAGGTTGCAGGCAGTGTGGGGGTATCATCAGGCCCCTGATTTGGGGCAATGCCATCCCGGGCGGCTTGCAGGTGCACGGCCAGAATCAAATAAAAGTAATAGAGTCCTGCGGGAATCGCCGCGGCGAGAATCACCTGGTCGTAGGCCAAGCCGGTGACGCCGACCATCAGGAAGGCGGTGAGGCCCATGACCGGGGGCGTCATCTGACCGCCTGTCGAGGCGACGGCTTCGACTGCGCCAGCGAAGGGGGCCTTGAAGCCAGTGCGTTTCATGGTGGGGATGGTCATGGTGCCGGTGCTGGCAATGTTGGCTACGGTGCTGCCGGAGATCATGCCCATGAAGGCACTGGCGAGGACCGCGATCTTGGCTTGTCCGCCGCGGGAGTTGCCGGCGAGTTTGGTCGCGAACCCCATGATGAAGTCGATGCCGCCGGTCGCTTTGAGTAGCCCGGCAAACACCATGAAGATAAAGATCGTGCCGGCAGAAAGCTCGGTGAGTGACCCCAGCACGCCCTGGAAATTGGGGATCGAGGCGTAGGAAACCAGTCGTTCCAGCCCCATGCCGCCGTGATAGAGAAGCTGCGTGGGCAAGGTATTGCCAAAGTACCCGTAGAGCAGGCCGATGACGCCGATCAGGGGAATGGTCAGCCCCCACTGCTGCCAGGCGGCGACCAGGCATACGGCGACGAGCAGGCAGCCGATGAACACGTCGGCAGGCTCCGGGCCAAATACGCGGTCGGTGATCAGGCCCTCATACTCAAGGAATACGTAGCCTGCGGCGATGGCAGCGAGAATGAAACATCCGGCGTAGGTCAGTCGACCTAGCCAGTGCTTAGCATGACCCGCGGCACTGGTAAAAATGATCAGCAGTGCCAGGCCGAGATGCAGTGTCTTGAATTGGCCCGACGGCAAGTAGTAGTGGAACACCTGCAGTAAATGAGTAACCACCATGACCAGGGTGAGGAGGAGTATCAGGTTGGCGGTATTCAGGTAGCCGCGCTTACCGTTGAGCAGCTTGGACGTCATGATGGGCCTCATCCTCGTCGAAGATCGCCTGCCATGCAGCGGGGGAGGGGGGCATGGCAGGCGAGGTGGTGGCGTTAGGCAGTGACCGGATCCGCCACGACTAACTCGTCGCGCCATACGCCGCGTTCCTGGAAGTAGCGTGCGGCACCGGCGTTGACCGGATAGTTCGGCAGCAGATATGCCACCGCGAATTCCACGCCGATATCCTGCAGTTGCGAGCCTACTCGGCGAACCTGCTCGGGATCATCGAAAATGGCTTGGCAGACGGCGTAGGCTTCATCGTCCGTCACGCCGGGCCGTGTGGCCAGCACCCCCGAGATGGCGGGCATCAGCATCTCACCTTCGACCTTGTCCCACTGCTCGGCGCTGACCGTGGTGGCCAGCAGTCCCGAATTGATGGCTTGGGCACGCTCCAGCACCTCGGGCTCGATCGGCAGTACACGGAATTCGACGGTGCTATCGATCTCTGCCAGTGCCGGCGAGGCGCGCCCGTTGGTCAAGGTGGAGGGTATCGCGTCTACCGAGCCCGCTTGGAAGGCACTGAAGGTGTCGTTCCACGAGCCGTAGGTCCAGTTGACGTCGTCGGCAACACCTGCCGCCTGCAGAATGGTCTGGTGCATGATGGCCGTGGCACCGCCCGCTGTAGAAGGCATCACGCGCTTGCCGGCGAGGTCGGCGAGGCTATGGATGTCGGAGTCGGCGCGCACGATCAGCGGAATGTTCCAAACCGTGTAGGCAAAGACCTGGCGTGCATCGATGGGGCCGGGGAAGGGGCGTTCGCCCTGCGTGGCCGGTGGCCAGTCGGTGGACGTGGTCTGGCCGAACTCTATCTCTTCCCGGCTCAGCATCACCATGTTCTCGGCCCCGCCTGAGGTGGACAGGGTGGTGCTGCGGGTGCCGCTGTTGCGCTGCGTCGATTGCGCCAGCGCCTCGATGATGATGTAGCCCGTGGAGCCAAGGCTCGCCGACCCCCAGCGCAACTCGCGATTGGGCGAGGCGGCCAGGATGCCCGGGAACATGGCGACGCCGACCCCGATCATGCCGGCCTGGAGCAGTTGGCGGCGACGCGCGTCGATGGGAGAAGGGCAGTTGTATTTAGTGTCCTGTGTCATGTGACTACCTTTGTTGTTGGCTAAGTGTGTGGGAGATGCCGTTGGCGGCGCTTCGCAGAGGATGTCAGGTGCCGCGTCCCTGACCTGCTTGAGTGCTGAGCTCGATATCGCGATGGCCGGGCTGAATTTCAAAGCGCTGAAAGGTGGTTGGCTGACCGTCCCGGGAGTAGCCCTGTACTCGCCATTGCAGGCCATGCCGAACGTCATCGGACAGGCCAAGGAAGTGCCTTGCATCCTCGGAGAAGGGTGCGACACCGAGGCGATGTACGAAGTGGCTGGTGAGGATGCGCTGGGTCTGGAATAGGTGCTCGTGCAGTGACAGGCCGTCAAAGTCGCTGGCGGGCTTATCCATCAGGTCGTGGGCATACTCCAGCGGCAGGAAGAACTCATTGAACGTCCAGGGCTCGCCCTCTACCTGGACCCGGCGCTGTACGACGGCGGCTCGCTCGCGGCCAAAGAATGCCGCCAGCTGAGGGTCGAGATCCACCGCATGAACGGCCAGCCCCTGCAGGTTGAGCGGCAGCGGTCGACCGTTGTCTTGGAAACGGAAGACGCGGATGTCCTCGAACTTGATTTCCTGGTCGCGGATGAAGGTGCCACGGCCATGTTCGCGTATCACGATGCCATCGTCAGAGAGCGCCTTAAGGGCTTTCTGCAGAGTGCCTAGACTCGCCGGCAAGCGTGAGGAGAGCTCCTGCTCGGAGGGTAGCTTGTCGCCCGGCATGAGGTGGCCGGCATTCACGGCCTCCTTGATGGCGTTATAGAAGCGCGCATACTTCGGCACGCCCAGGTGGTCGTTTTCGAAGTGAGGCAAGCAGGCGTTGACGATCTTGTCCAGTGTCATGGGTCACCGCTATCGGTTGTCACCACTGTTGTCATAAATATAGCTATATAGCTCTGATGATCCTGCCTGCAAAACATGGTAGGTTCAAGTACAACCTGAGCTGCGCGGTGTCGTCGCTGCGCTCGAGAAAAGAGGAACCGATCGTCATGTCCAGCTTGCCGCCGTTCACCACCCGCCCCGAGATCAAGGGCACCTTTGGGGCCGTTACCACCACGCACTGGTTGGCCTCTAGTGTGGGAATGGCGATGCTGGAGAAGGGAGGTAACGCCTTCGATGCGGCAGTCGCGGCAGGGTTCGTGCTTCAGATCGTCGAACCGCACTTGAATGGCCCCGGGGGCGAGGTGCCTATCATTGCGATGCGCCACGACGATGAAGCGCCTAGGGTCATCTGTGGGCAAGGGGTCACGCCCGCTGCCGCAACAGCGGAGCACTTCGAGCAGTTGGGACTGAAAATGGTGCCGGGCACCGGGTTGCTGCCGGCGGTAGTGCCTGGCGCCTTCGGTGCCTGGATGCAGCTGCTGCGCGATTATGGAAGCATGCCTCTCGCTACGGTACTCGAGCCGGCCATTGGTTACGCAGAGAATGGATTTCCTCTGTTGGGTCGTGCGGTGTCCTCTATCTTGCCGGTGGTCGATTTTTTCAAGCATGAATGGCCAAGCTCTGCCGAACAGTGGCTGGTGGGTGGCGGTGCCCCGCGTCCCGATGGGCTGTTTCGCTCGCCGGCGATTGCGCTGACCTACCGGCGCATTCTGGCCGAGGCGACGCTTGCCGGTCCTGATCGAGACGCACAGATCGAGCGTGCTCGAGCCACCTTCTACGAAGGCTTTGTGGCCGAGGCGATCGATCGGTTTTATCGCCAGCCGTTGATGGACAGTACCGGTGAACGCCACGCTGGCCTGTTGACTGGTAACGATATGGCGCGCTGGTCGGCAACCGATGAGCCTACGGTGAGCGGCGAGTATGCGGGTTATCGGGTGCACAAGGCGGGCCCCTGGAGCCAGGGGCCGGTGTTTCTCCAGCAGTTGGCGCTGCTCGAAGGCGTGGATTTTTCGGCTTTTGGCCCGGAAAGTGCCGAGTTCGTGCACCAGATCGCGGAGTCGGCGAAGCTGGCCTACGCCGATCGTGAGGCATGGTATGGGGACCCGGTTGGCGCCGATGTGCCGCTTGAGACGCTGCTCAGCCCTGAATATAACGCCGCTCGGCGCCAGTTGATCGGCGATCAGGCGTCGTTCGAGATCCGCCCTGGTCTCGCCGGCGGCGATGAGCGCATGGCGGCCATCATGGCACTGGCCGGCAGCGAGCCGACTATCGGACCGGGGGGCGGTGAGCCCACCTTTGCCCCACTGCCTAGCGTCGAGGGCGACACGGTGCATCTGGACATCGTGGATCGCTTCGGCAACATGGTGTCGGCGACGCCCAGTGGGGGATGGCTGCAAAGCTCGCCCAGCGTGCCGGGCCTAGGGTTTTCCATCTCCACGCGGGCACAGATGACCTGGTTGACTCCCGGGATAGCCAGTTCACTTCGTCCCGGCGTGCGCCCGCGCACCACGCTCACGCCGACACTGGTGACACGTGACAATAAAGCCGTCATGGCATTTGGCTCGCCTGGCGGTGATCAGCAAGATCAGTGGAGCCTGACCACCTTCCTGCGGATCGTGCATTACGGCTATGACTTGCAGCGGGCGATTGATGCACCACAGTTCCAGATCCGCCACTTCCCCGCCTCGTTTCATCCGCGCGACTGTGTGCTCGGTCGTGTGCTGATCGAAAACCGCTACTCGCAAGAGGTGTTGGCCGAGTTGCGGGCAAAAGGCCATGACTTGTCGTTACAGGGCGAGTGGGCACTGGGTCGTGTCTGCGCCGTGGCCCGACGCGATGGCATGCTCCATGCTGGGGCCTCTGCACGGCATATGCAGGGGTATGCGGTAGGGCGTTGAAAGTTGCGCACCGTTGTCGCTAGCTTCTCCCTTTGCGCTAGCTGATTAACTGCAACAAGAATCGCATTTCTGCGCTTGGAACGTGAGACCACCACGGTAGGCAAGTTGCATTTTCTGCGCAGGAGGGCGCGCTGAACTGACGGGCAGCACGTGGCACCCTCGCTTTGGTGAGGTTCAATCGGTTTGTAGTTCGGCCGAGGCGATGTCATCCGGGTGCGACCATCGTAGCCGTGAGGTATCCCCATGTCCTGGTCGGGAGCAGACTCGGCACCCATGATCAGTCTATGTTGCACTGCACAAAATTCCCTGTTATTGTGCACTGCATCAGAGCGGGGATCTCCCGTTCCATGTCATCCAGAACCCCGGAGGTTCCCATCATGACCAATGCATTCAACTTCGATACCAAGCAGTTTGACACCGCCCAGCTCGAGTCCATGTTCTTCGCCCCGGCACGTGCCTTTGCTGCCTTGTCCGTCGGCTATACCGAGAAGCTGGTCAACGCCCAGCTCGAGGCGACCAAGGCCTATGCCGACGTCAACCTGGCGCAGCTGCGCAGCCTGGTAGAGGTCAAGGACGCCGAAGGCTTGAAGAGCTACCTGGAAGGCCAGCAGCAGGTCGCCAAGGAGCTGACCGAGCGTATGAAGGGTGACGCAGAGAAAGTCGTGGCCCTGCAGCAGGACTTCGTTCAGGAAAGCCAGAAGCTGACCGAGGGCAGCGTCAAGCAAGCCCAGGAAAGCGCCAAGCAGGCCACCGAGACCGCCACCAAAGCCGTCAAGGAAGCCGCTCCCAAGGCCAAGTCAGCCTAAAGGGAAGCGCAACAAGGCATTAGCCCCGCCCCGGCAGGGTTAACGCAAGACAAGAGGCCGCCGATCATGGATCGGCGGCCTTTTTGTATCTGAGCAAGGAGCCGGGTGGATTGTGACCTTCCCACTGATGTCGGGCCGTCTCGTAGGTGGTAGCACAGTGTCTCTTTGTTTGGACAGCTGCGAGGGGGCTCCATCTGGGGAGAAGTGCTACCGGCTCAGTGGCCTGATGCTGGTACAGGTAGACGAGCTTCAAGCTCCTTTTCCCCCGCTAGATTGACGAAGCGAGGAAGGTTCGCAAGCAGGTTGGAATCAGGCCGCTTTCCACGAGGCAGCCAGCGCGCGTGCCTGTTGGCCGACTTGTTCGGGGGATTGGCCGGGCTTGTAAAGGGCGCTTCCCAATCCGGCGCCGTCGATGCCGGCGGTTCGCCAGGCAGAAAAGTTGCTGATACCGATGCCGCCCACGGCGTATAGCAGGGTGCCCGTCGGCAGTACGGCACGCATCGCCTGCATGCCGGCGATGCCGACTTGGACGGCGGGGAAGAGCTTGAGGCCGGTCGCTCCGGCGTCGAGTGCGTCGAAGGCCTCGGAAGGCGTGACGATGCCWGGCCAGCTCTGCAGGCCGAGGYGGCGGGTGGCCTCTATCACCGCCGGGCGGCAGTTGGGCGAGACCACCAGTCGACCCCCGGCGGCCTGGACGTCATGCACCTGGGCGACCGTCAGCACGGTGCCGGCCCCCACCAGGGCGCGTTCGCCCAGCCGCCTCCACCAGTCGGCGGATGCTCTCCAGGGGCTCGGGGGAGTTGAGCGG
>NZ_AZQX01000063.1:0-26932 GCF_000568385.1 Halomonas sp. BC04 | reverse complement strand
ATGATTCGTCAGATTTCTCTTCGGGTGTGAATTCCGCCCCCGCTCCGCCGTCATCATCGACGCTGGTGCGGGCACGTTCGGCCAGGGGGCTTCCAGATCGGCAAAGCTCAGCCCGGGCCTGTCGGACGCCTTCCCGGCGTGTGTCGCGTCGGCCATCCCGGCCGTCGTGTCGTGATTCTCGCCACTTTCCTGGCTCACCGCCAGCGCTGTCTCATCGTGGCTTTCATGCGCTTCGCCGATCGCCGCGGCAATACCCTGCTCGTCCTGGTCGCCGGGACTCTCCTCGTCGCCCTCTTCCGGCTCATCGGCCTGGGCCAGCACGGGGCTGGGCGGTGGCGGCGCCTCGTCCTCGAAGAAGGCTCCGCCACCCCTTTGAGTTCGTGCATGGGCGGCAGTTCGTCCAGGGTCTTGAGTCCGAAATCGTCGAGAAAGGAGCGGGTAGTGGCATAGACCGCCGGCCGACCGGGCACGTCCCGGTGGCCGACCACGCGAATCCAGCCGCGCTCGGCCAGGGTGCGCATGATCGAGCTGCTCACCGCCACGCCCCGCACCTCCTCGATGTCGCCGCGGGTCACCGGCTGTCGGTAGGCGATCAGTGCCAGGGTCTCGAGCAGCGCCCGCGAATAGCGCTGGGGGCGCTCGTCCCATAGACGGGAGACCCAGGGAGAGAGCCGCGGCCGGATACGCAGTTGATAGCCGGAGCGGTCTCGAGCAGCTCCATGGCCCCGGTTTGATGGCGCCCTTCCACGCGCAGCAGTGCTTCGCGCAGGGCACGCCGCGCCGGCCGCTCGTTCTCGTCGAACAGGCTCTCGAGGCGCTCCAGCGACAGCGGCTCCGCCGCCGCCAGCAGGGCCGCTTCGAGAATGTCATCGAGGCTGTCGGGCAGCTCAATGGCGCTCATCTCGCACCCTCTTGCGGCATCTCGATCTGCTCTTCAAATGAGCCCTCGGCTTCAAAGGGGCTCTCGATATCGACTCCCTCATCGTCAAAGGCCGCC
Organism: Halomonas sp. BC04; assembly: GCF_000568385.1. Lineage (NCBI taxonomy): Bacteria > Pseudomonadati > Pseudomonadota > Gammaproteobacteria > Oceanospirillales > Halomonadaceae > Halomonas > Halomonas sp. BC04. Next base: position 25,935 of record NZ_AZQX01000063.1, on the reverse strand, counting down.
TCACCTGCCTCGTCCCGCGGCGCTCGTGCGCGTAGATGGATCGGCGTCAGCGGTGCATTCTGCACGATCTCGATCATCGCCTCCTTGGCCAGCTCCAGGATTGCCATGAAGGTAACGATCACGCCGGCCCGGCCCTCCTCCAGCGTGAACAGCGCTTCGAAAGGGGTGTAGTGCTCATGGGTCAGCCGCTCCATGATCGCCAGCATGCGCTCCCGGGTGGAGAGTGTCTCGCGACCGATATGGTGGGCCTGATTAAGCTCGGCGCGCCGCAGGATGCCAGCCAGGGCCCCGAGCAGCTCATCGAGCTCCACATCGGGGTGGAGCACCCGCGACTGCAGCGGCGGCAGCGCTGCCTGGGCCGGAAACCAGTCGCGCCCTACCCGCGGCAGCCCGGCCAGCGCTTCGGCGGCACTCTTGAGCTGCTCATACTCCTGCAGACGACGGATCAACTCGGCCCGCGGGTCCTCCTCCTCGTCGTCACCGTTCGCCTTGGGCGGACGCGGCAGCAGGGTGCGCGACTTGATCTCGGCCAGCATCGCCGCCATCAGCAGGTACTCCCCGGCCAGCTCGATCTCCATGGCCTTCATCAGCTCCACGTACTCGATGTACTGATGAGTGATGGCAGCCACGTTGATGGCGAGGATATCCAGGTTCTGTCGACGGATCAGGTAGAGCAGCAGGTCCAGCGGGCCTTCGAAGGCCTCGAGGAAGATCCGCAGCGCCTCCGGTGGAATGTAGAGATCGTCCGGCAGCTCGGTGATCGGCTCGTCGAACAGCCGAGCCAGGGCCTCCGCGGGAACGGCGGCATCCGGCATGTCACGCTGTTCGGGCGCGTCCGTCTGGGGCGTCTCGCTCACGCGGGGCTGGCCTCTCGGGGGAAGAGTCGATCAACGGGGCAGTCTAGCAAGATGGCGGTACGAGAAACAGCACCGCGGACCCAGCTGCAACGAGGGGCGCCGGGGGCAGGCTGAAGAGGAGGTCCGATTCCAGGGGTGAGAAGCACTGCTTCGAACGGGCTGGCCATGGATGGCCAGCACCGGCCCTGCAAGCGGAGCAGGATGCGAAAGCGAAGCAGGGAATCGGTAGCGCCCAGGGAAGGGTTTACAGCGCCTCCTCGCAAGCCTGCCGCCGGAGTAGCCCCGAGCCGCTGCCTGGCTCTATTCCGCCGCCTCGGCGGTGCGATAGCGCCCGCGATAGTCGAAGAGCTTCTCTCGCACCTGCCAATGGCGACCCACCTTGCGCCCGACCACGAAGTCCGGCGCCCTCAGGCGCCGCTGCTCCGCCACCACTTCCTCCGGCGAGGTCGGCCACCAGGGGGTGCCGGGGGCGCGCAAATGAGTGCGCAGGAAGGCCGCGGCGAAGGCACCTCGCTGAGCCGGGGTTTCCAGGGCGAACCACTCCACCAGCGTGGCGCCATCCTCATCGTGATAGGTCACCTTGAGGCGTGGCAGCCCGCGGCCGTTCACGGTCGCCTCGAGCTGCATGCCGCTGACCCGAAGCACCCGGGCATCCTTCAGGCGCAGCGCTTGCTTGAGCTTGTCATCGGCGTCCACCAGCAGGGTGTCGCAACCATGGCAGCGCCGGGCGGCAATGTCGTTCTCGGCACCGCAGTCGCCACACACCTTGAAGCGGAAGCGAAACGAACATTGCCGGCTATCGACAAGCCCCTGGCAGCGGCGGCCGAAGTGCTCGATGACCCGATCGCCGTCACGCTTGCCCCAGAACAGGTTGGCGTGGCCGCAGGCGGGGCACTCGACCTGCACCGGTTCGGCGTTGGAGTCGGGCCTGGGGCTGCCCACTTCGGGTGCGTAGAGGTCCCAGGGGTTACCGGCGTAGTCGAGGATCAGGCAGTCGCGCTTGCCCGGCGAAGGCCGCAGGCCTCGCCCGACGATCTGCTGATACAGGCTCACCGACTCGGTGGGCCGCAGGATGGCGATCAGGTCCACATGGGGCGCATCGAAGCCGGTGGTCAACACCGCGACGTTGACCAGGAACTTGAGCCGTCTGGCCTTGAACGCGGCGATGACCGCCTCGCGCTCCCGCGGGCCCGTCCCGCCAGTAATCAATGCCGCCTCACCGGCCGGCAGGTAACCGAGCACCTCCTCGGCGTGGGCCACCGTGGCGGCAAACAGCATCACGCCCTGCCGCTCCCGGGCACGCTCGATGACTTCGGCGACGATCCCCGGGGTCGCACGGCTGGATGCCACCACGCGATTCAGCTCATCTTCCGCATAGAGCCCACCGACGGCAGGCCGCAGCGCAGAGAAGTCATAGCGTTCCACCGCCGCATCGATGCGAGTCGGTGGCGCCAGATAGCCTTGCTTGACCATCAACCGCAGGGGTTGTTCGAAGACGCAGTCGCGAAAGAAACTGTTCGCCTCACCCCGAACCATGCCGTGATGGTGACGATGGTAGATGAACCCCTGCCCCAGCCGATAGGGCGTCGCCGTAAGGCCCAGGACCTTGAGGCTCGGGTTGTGCTGGCGCAGCCGGTCTACCACCTGGCGGTAGCTCGAGTCCTCGTCCGCGGAGACGCGATGACACTCGTCGATCACCAGAAGGGTGAAACCACCACGGGGGTGGTCCTTGGCCTCGAAACGGTCGAGGCTGCGCACCACCGACTGCACCGAGCCGAACACCACCTGGCGGGTACTCTCCTTGCGGCCCAGGCCGGCGCTGAAGATATCGGCCTCGAGTCCATAGTCGAGATACTTGGCGTGGTTCTGCTCGACAAGCTCGCGCACATGGGCGAGCACCAGCACCCGCCCCCGGGCAAGCCTGGCCAGCTCGGCGATGACCAGCGACTTTCCACTGCCGGTGGGCAGCACCACGACGGCCGGCTCATGGCCAGCGCGGAAGTGCTCGACGACCCGCCTCACCGCCTCCTGCTGATAGGGGCGCAACACGGGCTGTCGGTCAGGCAGCGAGGCAGTGGGAGGCAGAGACATGGGCAGGCCAGGCGTGGCGGCATAAAGGCGCAATCTTACCCCGCCACCGTAGCCATCGTCAGGCTGACACGGCCTCAGGAAAAATCGGACTCCCTGCCTTCCATGCGGGCGGCCACGGCCTCCATTTGCTCCTCCCCGCCCAGCAGGCCGCCCTGCAGGCGCGCCTCCAGTGCAAGCCGCTCGCGCTGCGGCAGCCCAGGGGCAAGCGTGAAAAGCTCGCGGGCCGCAGCCACCGCCTTCGGTGAGCGCGACGCCACTGCAGCCGCAATAGCCCGGGCGGTTACCTTCGGATCATCGGCAAGCCGGGTCACGATGCCGAGCGCCAGGCTTCGGCCCCATCCACCTTGCGCCCCGTCCAGGCCAACTCGCGCAGGACGTCACGACGGATATCGCTCGCCGTCACACTGATGGCCATGTCCGGAATGATGCCCCAGACGATCTCCAGCAGTGCGAGCCTGGCAGCGGGATGCACCACCCGGATATCCGCACCCAGGGCTATCTGCAGGCCGCCGCCGTAGACGTGGCCATGCAGGGCGGCGATCACCGGCACCCCGGCGTCCTGCCAGCCCAGCGCCAGGCGCTGTACCGGATTGATGCCCTCCTCATCGGCCTCCAGTAGCAAAGGCAGTCGCTGGGGCTGCGTCATGATGGCGGTCATATCGAGGCCGGCGCAGAAACTCTCGCCCTCGCCCAGGAGCACCACGGCACGCAGGCCGTCGAGCTCGGTGAGGCGATGCTGTACCGCAAGCAGGCCGTCGATCATTGCCCAGTCAAGCCCATTGTGCTCTCTCGGGCGATTCAGGGTCACCTCGGCCACATGACCCGCAAAAGAGAGCATCACTCGGTCACAAAAAATTTCCTTTTCCATATCGCCTTCCCTCTCAAGCACTTTCAAGCAGTTTGACGCCAGCCAGGCCCGTTTTCAAACATTCGTTTCACTCCTCTGCAGGCAGCTTTTCCAGCGCTCGACTATAGTGAGCACTCAAAGCCGTGTCAGACGAAAGCCGTAACCCACTCACCCGGCATGGGGGAATGGCAGTCATGATTTTCGTCATACTCAGCGAATGGAATCCTTGCTGCAGCGCCTAAAAACGTCGCAGCACTTGATATAGATCATGTAAAACGGGCAATGAGATCGTCAGTCTCCTTGGGGGGAGGGCGCTGTCGCTCATACCCCGTTTAGAGGACACTGCCATGCCTGAAACTAGAACAAAGATCGCCAGGCTCGTGTTGGTACTGGACGAACTGTTGACCTTGGCCGAGGCCCATGAAAAAACCGAGCTCTCTCGCTATCGCCAGCTCGCCTTCAGCTTCTTGACCTTCGATACCTCGGTGAGCCGCCTGATGGCATCGCTGGGCATCCAGTGCGAGATGCGCATCGAAGAGCTTCAGCGCGTTTCCCGCCAGCTTGGGCTGACAGACCTGCCCAACAGCGGCGAGCAGCCCGACGCTGCCCAGCCTTACTTCATCTGTAGCCCGGAAATGGCCAATGACGTATTGGCCCAGGCCGTTACCGATGCCGAGTACTCGCTGCGGTTCCACCGGCATCTCCGCGAGGCCAGTGCCATACCGGCGCTCTACCCCGCCCTCTCGGTCATCATCAAGCAGAAGCAGGCGGAACACGCCGTGCTTGAGGGCTTCATGGGAAGCCGCAGCTGCCTGGACCTGACCAAGATGGCGTCCTGAACGTTGCTTGAACATCCAGCCACAAAAAACGAGTGAGGCGACCTGACGGTCGCCTCACTCGTTTTCTGATTACGCATAAGACCCAGCAGGTCCCGGCGGAGGCCGCCGCGTTATCCGCCATCATCAACGCCGGTCACCGCCGCCGGGAGGCCTTCGGCCTCCAGTCGCGAGCTGAAGCTGCTCCGACAACGATGAGGCCTCTCAGCCCAGCCAGACCCTGGCATTACGGAACAACCGCATCCAGGCGCCGTCCTGACGCCACTCAGCCGGTCGCCAGGAGTTGGTCACGGCACGCACCACCCGCTCCGGATGCGGCATCATGATCGTTACCCGGCCGTCCGGCGTGGTCAGCCCGGTGATGCCGGACGGCGACCCATTGGGGTTGGCCGGGTAGTGGCTGGTCACCTGGCCGTAGTTGTCCACATAACGCAGCGCCACCTGGGCGCTGACCTGCATGCTGCGCAGGTGGGCGCTGTCGCGGAATTCCGCACGCCCTTCGCCATGTGCCACGGCGATGGGCAGGCGCGAGCCTCCATACCGGCCAGCAGGATCGAAGGGCTCTTCTCTACCTGGACCATGGCCACCCGCGCCTCGAACTGCTCGGACTCGTTGCGCACGAAGCGCGGCCAGTTCTCGGTGCCGGGAATCAGCTCCCTCAGTTGGGCGAACATCTGGCAGCCGTTGCAGACACCCAGGCCGAAGCTGTCATCCCGGGCGAAGAAGGCGGCAAACTGCTCCCGAGCCCGCTCGTTGAAGAGCACCGACTTGGCCCAGCCACCGCCGGCGCCCAGCACGTCGCCATAGGAGAAGCCGCCGCAGGCGACCAGGCCCTTGAACGACTCGAGGCCGACGCGCCCTTCGAGAATATCGCTCATATGCACGTCAACGGCCTCGAAGCCGGCACGATCGAAGGCCCAGGCCATCTCCAACTGGCCGTTCACGCCCTGTTCACGCAGGACTGCCACCGCCGGCCGGGCGAGGTTGACGAAGGGTGCTGCGACATCCTTGTCCACGTCGAAGGAGGGGCTGGCGGACAGGCCAGGATCGCGGCTGTCGAGCAGGCCGTCGAACTCGCTCTTGGCGCACTCCGGATTGTCCCGCAGTGCCTGCAGTCGGTAGCTGGTCTCTGCCCAGGTGCGCTGGGCCAGCAGCCGAGTGGTTTCCAGCAGGGGCTCCTCGAAGAGGGTCACCCGCACCTGGTCATCGTAGCGGGGCCGGGCGATGACGCCACAGGTTTCGATGCCCGCGCCGGCGAACTGGGCCAGCACCTCCTCGGTATACTGACGGTTGACCTGGATCACCGCACCGAGCTCCTCGGCGAACAGCGCATCCACGGCATCGGCCGGCTCGTCGATCAACCAATCGAGCTTGATCTCGAGGCCCGCATGGGCGGCAAAGGCCATCTCCAGCAACGTCACCAGAAGCCCGCCGTCACTGCGATCGTGATAGGCCAGCAGCTTGCCGTCGCGGTTGAGGCCCTGGATCACCGCGAAGAATGCCTTGAGGTCCTCCGGATTGTCCAGGTCGGGGCAGGCGTCACCCACCTGGCCATAGACCTGGGCCAGGGCCGAGCCGCCCAGGCGGTTCTTGCCCGCACCCAGGTCGATCAGGATCAGATCGGACTCATCCTGCTCCAGGTTGATCTGCGGTGTCAGGGTGGCCATGGCATCGGTGACCGGGGCAAAACCGGTAACGACCAGGGAGAGCGGCGAGGTGACACTCCGCTCTTCCGGCTCGCCCTTGGCATCCTGCGTCGTCCAGGCGGTACGCATCGACATGGAGTCCTTGCCCACCGGAATCGCAATGCCCAGGGCCGGGCAGAGCTCCATGCCCACGGCATGGACGGCGTCATACAACGCCTGGTTTTCACCGACGTGGTCGGCGGCGCTCATCCAGTTGGCGGAAAGCTTGATGTCACCCAGCTTGTCGATGGGCGCCGCTGCCAGGTTGGTGATCGCCTCGGCGACTGCCAGCCTGGCGCTGGCGGCGGGGTCGATCAATGCCACCGGCGGCCGCTCTCCCATGGCCATGGCCTCACCGGTATGGGTGTCGTAGCTGGCGGTGGTCACCGCCACGTCGGCCACCGGCACCTGCCAGGGGCCGACCATCTGGTCGCGGGCCACCATGCCGGTGATGCTGCGGTCGCCGATGGTGATCAGGAAACCCTTGGAAGCGACGGTGGGCAGGCGCAGCACGCGCTCCATGGCTTCACGCAGGTCCAGGTTGTCGAGCATCACGCTCGACAGCTCCCGGCTTTCCCGCTCGAACTCGCGCTGCATCTTCGGTGGCTTGCCGAACAGCACGCTCATGGGCAGGTCGACCGGCCGGCTGTCGAAATGACCGTCGCACACTTCCAGGTGGTGGGCTTCGGTGGCCTCGCCGACCACGGCGTAGGGGCAGCGCTCCCGGGCACAGAGTGCATCGAAGGTCTCGAGATCCTCCGGCGCCACCGCCAGCACATAACGCTCCTGGGCCTCGTTGCACCAGATCTCCAGCGGACTCATGCCCGGCTCGGCGTTGGGGACGGCGCGCAGGTCGAAGCGCCCGCCACGATTGCCGTCCTTGACCAGCTCCGGCAGTGCGTTGGACAGGCCACCGGCGCCCACGTCATGGAAGAACCGGATGGGGTTGTTCTCGCCCAGGGCCCAGCAGCGATCGATCACCTCCTGGGCGCGACGCTCGATCTCCGGGTTCTCGCGCTGCACCGAGGCGAAATCGAGGTCGGCGCTCGAGGTGCCGGAGGCCATGGAGGAAGCCGCGCCGCCGCCCAGGCCGATCAGCATGGCCGGCCCACCCATGACGATCAGCTTGCCACCCACGGGGATCTCCCCCTTCTGGACATGGCTATCGCGAATGTTGCCGTAGCCGCCGGCGATCATGATCGGCTTGTGGTAGCCACGGCGCTCGATGCCCCCGGCGCCCATGGCATCCTGCTCGAAGGTGCGGAAGTAACCGGCAAGGTTGGGGCGCCCGAACTCGTTGTTGAAGGAGCGCCGCCGATGGGTCCCTCCAGCATGATCGAAAGCGCCGACTGCATCCGGTCCGGCTTGCCGTAGTCGAAAGCCTCCCAGGGCTGTACGAACTCGGGAATGCGCAGGTTGGAAACGGTAAAACCGGTGAGGCCTGCCTTGGGCTTGCCGCCGATGCCGGTGGCGCCCTCGTCACGGATCTCACCACCGGCACCGGTAGCGGCCCCGGGATAGGGGCGATGGCCGTGGGGTGGTTGTGGGTCTCCACCTTCATCAGGATATGGATCGGCTCGTGCCGTGCGCCGTAGATAGCACGCTCGGCAGCCTTGCCGGCCAGCGGCGCCGGGAAGAAGCGCCCCGCCTCGCTGCCTCGGATCACCGCGGCATTGTCGCTGTAGGCCGAGAGGATGTCGTCCGGCGAGGCATTGAAGGTGTTCTTGATCATCTTGAACAGCGAGTGCGACTGCGGCTCACCGTCCACCACCCAGTCGGCATTGAAGATCTTGTGGCGACAATGCTCGGAGTTTGCCTGGGCAAACATCATCAGCTCGACGTCGGTGGGGTTGCGCCCCAGCTCCTGGAAGGCCGCCAGCAGGTAGTCGATCTCGTCTTCGGCCAGGGCCAGCCCCAGCTCGCCGTTGGCCGTCTCCAGGGCACTGCGTCCGCCATCGAGGATATCCACCTGGCCCAGCGGTGCCGGCTCATGATGGGCGAATAGCCTGGCGGCGTCGGATGCGTCGGCCAGCACGTTCTCGGTCATGCGGTCGTGCAGGGCCTCCACGATGGCGGTAAAGGCGGTTTCGGACATCGGCGCCTTGAGCACCACACGATAAGCAATGCCCCGCTCCAGGCGACGGATCTGCGCAAGGCCGCAGTTGTGCACGATATCGGTGGCCTTGGAGGACCAGGGGGACTGGGTGCCGATACGCGGCACCACCAGAAACAGCTGCCCTTCGACGCCGGCATCACTCGTACCATCGCCCTGGATGCCACCGCTCTGAATGCCATAGTCGAGCAGGCGACCGAGCACCTGGCGCTCATCGTCGGACAACTCGCCGTCGTGATCGACGAAATGCACATAGGTGGCGTGCAGGGACTCGACCTCGGGAACCGCGCGCGCAGGGCAGCCAGCAGCTTGTCATGACGGAAAGCGGAAAGGGCAGGCGCGCCTCGAAGTTCGAGCATGTCGTTGGAGCCTCTGAAGCAAGCGTAGGAAGGGGCCGCATACGCGGCGCAGAAAGCGAACATGATACTGGAAAGCAGGGGTGGGGCGAAATCCGCCGGATGACACCGGCTCCTTGTAACGTTATCGTAAAGCCCTCATCGCCGATCGTCGCCTAAATGCCCGAACCCATGAGTCGACAAGCGCAGCGCCGTCTGCGCCTTGCTGCCCTGCTGCTGTTGGGTGTCATACTGTACCTGATGCCCTACCGCCACTTCACCCCGCCAGACGACCTTCTCCAGGCCGTGCGCGAGCGGGATTTTCTCAGCGTGCACACGCGAAACACGCCGACTACCTACTATGAAGGCCGCCATGGCCCGACCGGCTTCGAGTACGAGCTGATGCGCCGCTTTGCCAACCACCTCGACGTCAGCCTGACCCTGGACGCCAGCCACCACATCATGAGCGTGATCGACACCGTGCGCCGTGAAGGGGATCTGGGGCCGCCACGCTGCCCCTGGATCCGACGCTGGAAGGCCTGATCTTCAGCCGGGCGATTCTCGACCTGCAGCCGGTGCTGGTCTATCGGCGCGGCCTGCCGCCAGTCAACGAACCGGAAGGCCTGGCCGGCCTGGAGATCGGAACCATCCGCGGCTCTGGCGCCGACCAGGCCCTGCGCGAACTGCAGGCTGAATATCCCGAACTTGGCTGGCGTGAATCGCCCGACGTCGAGGTCCCCGAACTGCTCAGCCGCGTGGAGAGTGGCAATCTCGATGCCGCCGTGGTCTACGACCATCAGTTCCGGATCAACCGCATCTTCTTTCCCGGCGTCGAGCGCGGCTTCACCATCGGCCAGCCACTCTCCATGGCCTGGGCCTTCCCAGCACATGGCGGCCTGCGCCTGCAGCAGGAGGCCAATCGCTTCCTTCAGCAATTGCAGCAAGAAGGCGTTCTCGACGAGCTGGTCGACCGCCATTTCGGTCACGACGACTACCTGGAATACGTAGGAGCCCGGGTCTTCATCGCCCACCTGCATGAGCGCCTGCCCGACTATACGGCGTTGTTTCGGGAGGCGCCCGCAACACCGGTTTCGATTGGAGACTACTGGCGGCACTGGGCTACCAGGAGTCGCACTGGGACCCCGAGGCCACCTCCCCCACCGGCGTTCGCGGCCTGATGATGTTGACCCTGCCCACCGCCGGCGAGATGGGCGTCGATGACCGGTTGGATCCGGCACAGAGCATCGATGGCGGCGCGCGCTACCTGCGACACGTCAAGGATCGCTTGCCCGACTCGATCCAGGGTGAAGACCGACTATTCATGGCCATGGCCGCCTACAATGTCGGCCTGGGCCACCTCTACGATGCCCGTCGGATCACCGAGCAGCTCGACGGCGACCCCGACCGCTGGGAGGACGTCCGCGAAGCCCTGCCGCTGTTGCAGAAACGGGAATGGCACAGCCAGACCCGCCATGGCTATGCCCGCGGCGGCGAGCCGGTGATCTACGTACGCAACATCCGCCGCTATTACGAGATCCTGACCTATGTGGATCGCAGCCAGCAGCAGTACCTTCAGCTCAATGAACTGAACGGTGAGGCCGTCGATGACGACGGCCTGCTGTTCGAGATCGTGCCGCCTATCCAATGAACGTCTTGACATGAACATTCCCGCCGCCCTGATTACCGGCACGGCATTGGTGCTGGCCGCACTGGCTAGTGCCCTGCTTGTGATTGGTGGAGACAGCCCTGCCTACGCCGTCGTTCAACTGGTACTGATCGGGATAGTCGCCTTGGCGCAACTGATCATGCTGGCTGGGTGGCGGCTATCGGCCCGGATGCTGCTGGCAATGGCACTGACACCCCTCGTGGTCGCGCTGCTCAGCTACATTCTGCCGGCGTACTGGATTCCATTGGCTGCCTGGGACTCCTGGAGCCAGCGTCTCATGTTCGGCCTCGAGCTCGAGTCATGGCGCCCGCCCTTGCTGATGACACTCTCCATGATGTTTCTCGCCACTGCCTGCATCACTCGAGCCAGGGTACGGCTGGGAGGCCCCCTGCTTCTGTGCATCGCCGCGCTGCTGCTGCTCAGCCAACTGACTGTCGGCCAGACAAGCACGTCGACACATCCCGTGTTGCGCTATGCGGCAAGCCCATTGGAGCAGCTTGCGCTCTGGGGCCTGCTGGGGGGGCAGGTACTTGCCGCCCTGCCCGGCTGGAAGACACAGACTGCCATCGTGCATCGCGCCTTGTGGCCGTCCCTGATCCTGACATTGCTTGCCCTGCTGCTCTGGCATCAGCAGAAGAACTTCACCGAGCGGGAGCTACATGCTCAGCTCAGGTCCGAATCACAGCTGTTAGCGGATCGACTGACATCCGAAATCAAGGAACATCTTGCCGCCATGAGGCGCTTTACCAACTTCTGGACCCTGTTCGACCAGGTTCCCAGCCAGGAAGCCTGGGCCCGGCAGGCAGCACCCTACCATGAAGATTTTCGCTATTTCCTCAACATCGCCTTCATCGATCCGGACAGCGAAATCCTGCTCGTCTATCCACAGAGCACGATCAACCTCGGGATAATCGGCGCACGCCTGTTCGATGCACAGCCAGCCGGTCGCGAAGCCGTGAGCCGGGCACTGCTTGAACAACAGGTGGGCCGCACCGATGTCATCGAGTTACTGCAGGGCGTCCCTGGCATCATTCACTATCTGCCGATATCACGTGATGCCAATCGCACCCTGGGCGCTGTAGCCATGGTGGTCAGCCTGCCGATCCTGGCAGAAACCCTGTTCAACGAAGTCGACACACGGCGCACCGCCCTTGTCCTTGCCGAAGGAGAGCGAGTTCTCGCCAGTCAGACCCCCGGCACGCCACTGGGCCCCTGGCAGTTCGAGACCCTGCTGGACGTGGCAGGCCAGCCTCTCAGCCTCAGTGTCCAACCAGACCGTGCCAGCCTGCTGGAGCGTCACGACCGCTATCCCATCGCCAGCCTCACCATCGGCCTTACCTTGGCCTACCTGCTGTATCTCGTACTTTATGCCTACGGCAGCCTGGCCCGGCAACACCGGACACTGCATTCATCCAATGTTGAGCTTCGCCGCGAAATGCGCACCCGAGCCGAGCTACAGCAAGAGATAGAGTGGCTGGCACGCCACGACGAACTCACCCGGCTGCCCAATAGACGGCTTTTCATGGAAACGCTGAAGGCGAACAGACAAGTTCGGCCACTGAGCATCCTTATCTGCGACATCGACCACTTCAAGCGCATCAATGACCACTTCGGCCATCTGGTTGGAGATCGTTACCTCAGCCAACTGGGAGAGATCGGACGCCAGGCCACGGAAGCCCATGGAGGATTGTTCGCCCGGTACGGCGGTGAGGAGTTCGTGGCCTGCTTGCCTGAAAAGGTTGCTGACGAAGCCTATGGCATCGCCGAGTCCATACGCCAGCGGCTGCATGACGCCAACCTTCGCCATCATGATGGCAGCAGGCTGACGGTGAGTATCGGTGCGGTCACCCTGCTGGAAGGTGCTCTCGAACTGGATGCTCTCATGCAAGCCGCCGATGACGCGCTCTACCGCGCCAAGGCCCAGGGGCGCAACCGGGTCATGGCCGCACCGGAACTGATTGCTGCCGGATCATGAGTCGTCATTCCTGGTCGCCTCACGGCGAGTTTCGAAGAATGCCTTGAGCAGTTGTGACGCTCGCGCGGCGAGGACCCCGCCTTCCACCTGCACCCGGTGGTTGTGCCAGGGTTGGACGAAGAGATTGGCCTTGGACTCCACCATGCCGGTTCGGGGTTCCGCCGCACCATAGACGACCCTGGCCAGGCGCGCGTGGATGATCGCCCCGGTGCACATCAGGCAGGGTTCGAGGGTAACGAAAAGCGTGCAGCCGTCGAGCCGGTAGTTTCCCAGCCGGGCTCCCGCGTCCCGCAGTGCACGAATCTCGGCATGGGCGCTGGGATCATGGCACGCCACTGGCGCATTGTAGCCGGCTCCAACGATGTCACCAGACGCATCCACCACTACCGCGCCCACCGGCACCTCGCCGCCAGCCAGCCCTTCCCGGGCCTGATCCAGCGCCCGATGCATGTAGAACTCGTCACTGCGCATCGGCTCTGACTCCGTGTATGCTGATGCTATTAAACAATCGTATGATACGCCCCTGAGGATTCCCATGAGCGACGCCCTGAATGCCCTCGCTGCCCTGCTCGGCCTGGAAGAGATCGAGGAAAACCTGTTTCGCGGCCACAGCCAGGATCTCGGCCTGCCCCAGCTGTTCGGCGGCCAGGTACTCGGACAGGCGCTATCGGCCGCCACGCAAACAGTGGATGCCGAGCGGCAGGTTCATTCACTGCACGGCTACTTCCTGCGCCCCGGCGACCCTCATCGCCCGGTAGTCTATCAGGTCGATGCCGTACGCGATGGCGCCAGCTTCACCACGCGACGCGTCACCGCCATCCAGAAAGGACGCCCGATCTTCTTCTGCAGTGCCTCCTTCCATGGCAGCGAGCAGAGCATGGCCCACCAGATGGCCATGCCAAAGGTCACGCTTCCCGAAAACCTGGACAGTGATCCCTCGGCTCGCCTGGAACGTTTTCCCGGCCACCCCATCGAGTTTCTCCACCTGGGAGACGAAGCCGAGACGGGTCAGCCCTCACGCAAGCGGCTCTGGTTTCGACTGACCGGCGATATGCCCGACGACCCCGCACTGCACCGCTACTTGCTGGCCTACAGCTCGGATTTCAACCTGCTGACCACGGCGCTGGTCCCTCATGGGATCAACTTCCGCGATCCCAGGCTGCAGATCGCCAGCCTCGACCACGCGCTGTGGTTCCATCACGACGTGAAGATCAACGACTGGCTGCTGTACGACATGGATAGCCCCTGGGCCGGTGGGGCACGGGGCTTCGCGCGCGGCAGCATCTATGACCGGGATGGTCGGCTGGTGGCCTCAACCGCCCAGGAGGGGCTGACCCGCCTGCACGACCATGGTCGCAGACCATCGAGTTAAAGTAGCGCCTTGCCAGGCCGATGTTAGTGAGTGCTTGCTTCCGTTCATCCAGCACTCCCGTGAGACATCAACCTATGACAACACCGGCTCCAAAAGCTTCGATCTGGCGAGGACTGCAGGCCCGTATCCTGGCTCTTGTTCTGCTTCCACTGTTACTGACCACTGCCGCTCTGGTGGCCTTGGACGCCTACACCCGCATCCAGGGCAGCCATGACTCCCTTGAACGCCAGCGCCAACTGCTCATCGAGACTCGCCAGGCGGGCGTGCGTGACGTGGTGGAAAGCGCCCGCTCGGCTATCCAGCCAGTACTGCTTAACCGCAGCCTCAGCGATGCCGAGCGCCAGGAGCAGGCCGCCGCCATCGTGCGAGCCATTCGCTTCGAAGGCGACAACTACGTATTCGTCTACCATTTTGACGGCCTCAATGTAGTCACTGCCCCCATGCCCGATAGGGAAGGCACGAACATGCTCGGCGTCCAGGCTCCCGATGGGGCTTACATCATCAGTGACTTGATCGATGTCGCGCGTCAGGGAGGCGGCTATTACGCCTATCCGTGGGAGCACCCGGGCACCAGCACGATAGAGCCAAGTACTCCTATGCCACCAACGTGCCGGAATTCGACTGGATGATCGGTGCCGGGGTCTATGCCACTGAAATCGATGCCGCCATGGTCAATGCTGAGGCCCAGGCCTCTGACGAGCTGCGTCGCTCTCTTCTGGCCTCCACCCTGGCGGGACTGTTGATCTTCCTCGTCGTTTCGGTAGTCGCCATCTGGCTCGTGAGACGCACCGTGCGCCCGATTCGCCGCACCGCCGAAGCCATGCGCGATATTGCCAAGGGGGAAGGCGATCTGACCCGACGCCTGGTAGTGGATAGCCGAGATGAAATCGGTGAGCTCGCCACTCAGTTCAACGCATTTGTCTCACGCATGCAGGAAGCCCTGCGCGATGTCCGTCGAAGCACCAGCAGCGTGAACCAGGCTGCCGAGGAGATCGCCCGGGGCAGCGATGAGCTGGCCACCCGCACCGAGCAGGCAGCTGCCAACCTGCAGGAAACCTCCGCTTCCATGGAGGAAATCACTGCCACGGTGAACCACAGCGCCGAGTCAGCCGAGCAGGCCAATCAGTTGGTCGTGGCCACTACCCAGGTGGCTCGTGAAGGTGAGAGCGCCATGCAGCGCGTCGAGCGCACCATGGCCGACATCGATGCCTCCTCGGGTCGCATCACGGAAATTATCAAGCTGATCGACGCCATCGCGTTCCAGACCAATATCCTGGCGCTGAACGCCTCTGTTGAAGCAGCCCGGGCTGGCGAACACGGCCGCGGTTTCGCCGTGGTCGCTCAGGAAGTGCGCACCCTGGCCAGCCGTAGCGGCGATGCTGCCCGTGAAATTCGGGGGCTGATCGATACCTCCGCAACCCACACGCGTGAGGGCACCAATATCGTGAAGCAAGCTGGCGATACTATGCGCGAGATCGTTACCAGTGTGGCGCGCGTCAGCGATGTCATCGCCGAGATCAGCGCCGGGGCCCGAGAGCAGAACACCGGTATCGGCCAGATCAATACCGCCGTAGCCGAAATGGACACCATGACCCAGCAGAACGCCAGCATGGTGCAACAGACCTCCACTGCAGCCGCCGATATGAGCCGCCACGCCCAGCACCTCAGTGTAATGGTGGGCACTTTCATCCTGGGCAACGACAGTGCCGACCAAACGGAAACGCAGAAGCATAGTCCATCGTCGGGTCAACGCGCCGCGCTGCCACGGCCTGCCACGGACCCGAAGCCGCGCCGGACTCGCCCCGTCGAAGAGGAATGGGAAACCTTCTAAGGGAACAGCGCCAGCCAGGGAGGGCTGGCGCCTACAGCTACCGAGTGCAGACAAGCTGCAGGCCCACTCCCACACCCGCCCGCGACATCGAGCCACACCCTTGGGGCGGCCTGCCATCTACAGATTTTTCCTTCTCAGTCGAAGTTAAGCTCTGGCATCCCGCCCAATCCCGCTTACCTTGGTATGAGAAGGAACCCCAGAATGACCGAACCCCCAGGCAAGACCTCATTCATGGTTAGTCTTCAAACCCGCATCCTCGCGCTGGTACTGATTCCATTGCTGCTGACCACTGCCGCCCTGGTTATCACCGATGCCTTCGGGCGAATTCAGGATAGCCAAGCCAACCTTGCCCAGCAACGCGAGCTCCTCATCGAGACTCGTCAGGCCGGCGTGCGCGATGTGGTCGAAAGCGCCCGCACGGCTATTCAGCCAATACTGCAGGATCGCAGCCTGAATGATAGCGAGAAACGCAGCCGCGCTGCCGATATCCTCCGTGCCATTCGCTTTGAGGGTGATAATTACGTCTTCGCTTACGAATATAACGGCACCAACATCGTGCTGCCTTATAGCCGCGAGCGAGAAGGCACCGATATGAGCGGTATACAGACACCTGATGGAGCTTACTTGATACGCGATATGATCGAAGTAGCTCGCCAGGGGGGTGGCTACTATGCATATCCATGGGAATACCCTGGGACCAATACAATCGAGCCGAAGTACTCCTACGCCACTCAGGTGCCTGAGTTCAACTGGATGATCGGCGCCGGTGTCTACGTTACCGATATCGATGCCGCCATGGAGGGGGCCGAGATCAGAGCCGCTGGTGCGCTACACAGCTCCATCACTACCTCGGCATTAATAGGCACCCTCATCTTTCTGATTGTCGCAGCAATTACCGCCTGGATGGTACGTCAAACCGTGCAACCCATCCGCCGCACTGCCGAGGCCATGCGCAACATTGCCAAGGGAGAGGGCGACTTGACCCGCCGCCTGACAGTGGAGAGTCGCGATGAGATAGGCGAACTGGCATCCCAGTTCAACGCCTTCGTCTCACGGATGCAAGAGACTCTGCTTGATGTGCGCCGCCGCACCACCAGCGTACACCAGGCCGCAGAGGAAATTGCTCAAGGCAGCGATGAGCTGGCCACACGTACCGAGCAGGCCGCAGCCAACCTTCAAGAAACGTCCGCCTCCATGGAGGAAATCACAGCCACGGTCAATCACAGCACAGAGTCGGCCGAGCAGGCTAATCAGCTGGTTCAGTCTACGGCATCGGTGGCCCGTGAAGGGGAAACTGCAATGAAGAGTGTCGAGAGAACCATGACCGATATCGACACCTCTGCCAGTCGCATCAGTGAGATTATTACACTGATCGATGGTATCGCCTTCCAGACCAATATATTGGCACTCAATGCCTCGGTTGAAGCAGCACGGGCCGGTGAGCACGGACGCGGTTTCGCCGTGGTAGCCCAGGAAGTCCGCACTCTGGCCAGTCGAAGTGGAGATGCAGCACGGGAAATCCGGATGCTGATAGACGCATCCGTTTCTCATACTCGGGAGGGGAGCAACATCGTCAAGCAGGCGGGGACTACCATGCAAGAGATCGTCAACAGCGTCGCGCGAGTTACCGATGTCATCGCCGACATCAGTGCCGGTGCTCGGGAGCAGAATTCTGGTATCGGTCAGATCAATACGGCCGTGGCTGAAATGGACACCATGACTCAGCAGAATGCTGCCATGGTTCAACAAACCTCGTCCGCCGCCACTCAAATGCGTCATCATGCAGAGAGCCTTAACGCCTTGATCGGGACCTTCGTGCTGGGAGAGGAAGCCTCTTCATCACCGGCACAGCTCCTCTCGACCCGATCTGCACCCTCTCTCGAAAACCGCAAGCCCACCAAGCCACAGCGTCACTCAGTCGCCGAAGTCGAGTGGGAAACCTTTTAACCCCACCTTTCAGTGATAGCACCGCCGCCAGACGTTTCTGGCGGCGGTGAGTTGACAACCGAGAAAACTCACGCCTGGATACCGGGTTCTTCCAGGCGCTCGCGGGGCACCGCGCGGGGTGTCGGCACGTCGGTGGAGACCTCCAGCTCGTGCTCTTCCCCCTCCTGCCAGTAGCGAAGCTGGGCATCTTCGCCCCGGGGAGTGTCACGCACCAGTTCGAGAAACTGCATGGGTGTGGTCGGCACCTCGCCATTCACCTCGAGTATCAGGGCGCCGGGTTCCATACCGGCTTCTGCGGCGGGGCCATGGGTGTCGCTGACCAACACACCCTCACGATCGGGCAAGCCGAGCGCTTCGCGCAGATCGTCATCCGCTGGGGTCACCGTGATACCCAAGGCGGCCACCACCTGATCGTCCAATCCTTCGTACTCGATCTGCCGCGCCGCCTCCAGCACCTGGGGAGCGACATGTATGCTCGCTCCCGCATACAGCGCCAGGGCGATGGCATCGCTGGGCCGGCTGTCGATTCGCACCGGTTCATCCCGGCCCTGGACGCGCAGTTCCAGCATACCGAGAAAGGTGTTGTCGACGATGGCATCGACATAGATCCGCTCGAGGGTCACCTCGACGCCCGAGAGGACGTCGCCGAGCAGCTCGTGGGTCATGGGGCGCCGGGACCGCTCGCCGCCCAGACCGTGCAGGATGGCAGCGGCCTCGTTGGGGCCGATGAAGATAGGGATGACATCCTGGGTGCCCGGCTCGCGCAAGAGCACCACCGGCGGCCCACCAAAGCCAGCCACGCCCACGGTGGCGATCTCCACCTCGACCATATCCCCGGGTTCGGCGGCAAGTTCACGGGCGCCGGCAACGTGCGCGCCAAGCAGCAGTAGTCCGCCCAGACACAGTGACGCCAGGTAGCGCCAGAACAGTGGCAGTTTCATAAGCCTCCTCGAATACCGGCGTTCGGCTATAAGGGTGTCCCCTCAGGATGGCACCCGGCCTCGAACTCTGCCATGAGGCTATCACCACAAGACGACCTCCGGTGATAACGTATCGGGACAACAACAGGAGCCAAGCCCATGAACCGCCAGACTCACCCGCTGCTGTCCCGTCGCCCCTTCAACGAGAAAGGCAAGGTCGTCACCGCAGAAGAGGCCGTCGAGCTGATCCGCGATGGCGATGCCGTGGCCACCGGGGGCTTCGTCGGCATCGGCTTTGCCGAGCATCTGGCGGTCGCGCTGGAACAACGCTTTCTCAAGACCGGCCAGCCGCGGGACCTCACGCTGATGTATGCGGCGGGTCAGGGGGATGGCAAGGCCCGAGGGCTCAATCACCTTGGCCACGAGGGGTTGGTGGCAAAGGTGATCGGCGGACATTGGGGGCTTGTGCCGGCACTGCAGAAATTGGCCATCGAGGGGCGCATCCAGGCCTGGAACCTGCCCCAGGGCGTGATCTCGCACCTGTTCCGCGATATCGCCGCCGGCAAGCCCGGCACCCTGACACGGGTGGGACTAGGCACCTTCGTCGACCCGCGCCTGGGCGGTGGAAAGATCAACGACGCGACCGTGGAGGAGCGAGTCACGCTGCTGCCCATCAATGGCGAGGAGTACCTTTTCTATCCGGCCCTGCCGCTGCAGGTCGCACTGCTGCGCGGCACGACCGCCGATACCCTGGGCAACGTGACCATGGAGCGCGAGGCCCTGGTGCTGGAGTCGCTGGCCATCGCCACGGCGGTACGCAACTCGGGGGGCGTGGTGATCGTCCAGGTGGAGAGAGTCGCCGAGCGCGGCACCCTGCACCCCAAGGACGTGCGTATACCCGGCATCCTCGTGGACTGCATCGTGATCTGCGATGAGCCGGAACATCACTGGCAAACCTTCAGCACCGCGTATAACCCGGCCTTCTCCGGCGAAATCAAGGCCCCCATGGCCGTTCCCGAAACCCTGCCGCTCTCTGCCCGAAAGATCATCGCCCGGCGAGCGGCCTTCGAACTGATTCCCAACAGCGTGGTTAACCTGGGCATCGGCATGCCCGAGGGTATCAGCTCGGTGGCCAGCGAAGAGCGCATCCTGGAACTGCTGACCCTGACCGCCGAACCCGGCGTGATCGGCGGCCTGCCCGCCGGCGGGCTCAACTTCGGCGCTGCGCTCAACACCCAGGCGATCATCGACCAGCGGCCCAGTTCGACTTCTATGACGGCGGTGGCCTGGATATCGCTTTCCTGGGCATGGCTCAGGTCGATGCCGCAGGCAACGTCAATGTCTCGAAGTTCGGCACTCGCCTGGCGGGCGCCGGAGGCTTCATCAACATCAGCCAGAATGCCCGCAAGGTGGTGTTCATGGGCACCTTCGTGGCCGCGAAGGAGGCACTCGCCATCATCGATGGCGCGCTGCGACTTCCCGAGGGCGGCATGCACAAGTTCGTCACTGAGGTGGAGCACCGCACCTTCAGCGGCCAGCTTGCCGCAGCGGACGGCAAGCCGGTGCACTACGTCACCGAACGCTGTGTCTTCGAACTCACCACGGCGGGCATCCAACTGATCGAGATCGCCCCCGGCGTCGACCTGGAGCGTGACATCCTGTCCCTGATGGATTTCAAGCCGCTGATGCCCACGCCACCCAGGGTGATGGATGAACGCATCTTCCGCACCGCCCCCATGGGCCTTCGGGAGCTGCTGCTGGAGCTGCCCTTGGCGCAACGCTTCCACTTCGACGAGGCCGCCGACGTGCTGTTCATCAACTTCGAGAACCTCAAGGTCACGTCTCGGGAAGATATCGCCACGATCCGCGATACCGTGGAAGCCTGCCTGGCGCCACTAGGTCGAAAGGTGTTTGCCGTGGTCAACTATGACCACTTCCGTATCGACGAATCCCTGCTCGCCGAGTACACGGCCATGGTCAGCGACCTCGAGCACCGCTTCTATCATCGGGTCACCCGCTATACCACCAGCAGCTTCATGCGCAGGAAGCTCGGCCATGCCCTGGAGGCGCGCGCCGTGGCACCGCATATCTACGAGAGCGCCCAGGAGGCCCGCCAGCATCTAAGAGACGAGGAGTGACCCCCGCTGACACTTCCACCGGTTACGCCTTCCACCCTTGATGCCAGGAATGGCGGCTCCAGAAATGGCGACTACAGGCATGGCGGTTCCGGGTCAGGCTCAAGGAAGTCGCAATATTTCCGTGAAACCGCCCCATATCATGCGTTTGCCATCGAAGGGGTGATTGGCGGGGTCCATCATGTCCGCCATGCGAGGGTCCTCCATCACCTTGGCGTTGATACGATCGCGCGCCTCCCGGGAGGCGTAAAGGATCCAGGAGAAGATCACCGTCTCTCCCGGCTCCAGCTTGACGCTCTGGGGGAAGGAGGTGTGCTCTCCCGGCTTGACGTCATCGGCCAGGCACTCCACGTACTCCAGCGCGCCGTGCTCACGCCAGATATCGCCGGCGCGCCGGGCCATCTCCAGATACGCATCGAGCTTCCCTTCGGGAACCGGCAGGACAAATCCATCGACGTAGCTCATGGTGGTGTCTCCTATGTGATCAAGGTAGATAGCCCCAGGCGGGCCTCATGCTTCTTTCGAACCGGCAGAGGCAAGATCGACAGCTGATGGCTGACTTGTCACCTCTTGCAGACGGCGTTCGAGGAAACGTCGCTCAGCCCCATGGGTCACCAGCTCCAGCGCCTGTCGATAGTGAACCTTCGCCTCGTCGTGGCGACCCAGGCGGCGCAGCAGCTCGGCACGGGTAGCCGGCAGCAGGTGGTAACCGGGCAGATGAATCTTCTCGAGCAGCGCCAAGCCCACCTCCAGCCCATCGGCCATGGCGATCGCCACGGCCCGGTTGAGCGCCACCACGGGCGTGGGCTGGATGGCATACAGCAGGCTGTAGAGCGCGGCAATGCGCCGCCAGTCAGTCTCTTCCGGTGTCGCTGCCTGGGCGTGCAGTGCCGCGATGGCGGCCTGCACCGCATAGCTGCCGAGCACGCCGCCACGCAGTGCTATCTGGACATGGGCACTCCCCTCTTCGATCTCGTCGGCGTGCCAACGCCCGCGGTCCTGGTCTTCCAAGAGCACGATATCCCCTGCCTCGTCGGTACGCGCATCGCGGCGGGCATGGTGCAGCAGCATCAGCGCCAGCAGGCCACGCACCTCGCGCTCCGCCGGCAGCAACCGCACCAGCATCCGCCCCAAGCGGATCGCCTCGGCGCAGAGGTCGGCACGTACCCAGTCATCGCCGAAACTGGCCGCGTAGCCTTCGTTGAAGATCAGGTAGATCACCGCCAGCACCGACTCCAGGCGCTCATCCAGGTCCGAGTCCTCCGGTACCTCGAAGGGAATCCCGGCGTCGCGGATCTTGGCCTTGGCCCGCACCAGCCTCTGCGCCAGAGTCGGCACCGGCACCATGAAGGCCCGGGCGATCTCCTCGGTGCGCAACCCACCCAGGGTGTGCAGCGTCAGCGCCACCTGGGCGGGTCGTGCCAGGGCCGGGTGGCAGCAGGCGAAGATCAGGCGCAGGCTGTCCAGCGGTTCGGCTTCGAGATCACGCTCGAGCAATAGTGAAAGATACTGGTTCAGCTCATCGCTCTTGCGCTCGCGCATCTGCTGGTGACGCAGCTGGTCGACCACCTTGTGACGTGCGGTAGCGATCAACCACGAGACAGGATTCGGCGGCCAGCCCTCCACCGGCCACTGCACCACTGCCGCCTCGAAGGCTGCCTGCACGGCGTCCTCCGCCAGTTCGAAGTGGCCGAAGCGGCGAATCAGGCTGGCCAGCACCCGGCCATATTCGCGACGGTAGAGCTCATCCAGTGACACGGCACTCCCTTACAGGCGATAGGCGGGATCCACCGGGCGCACCTCGATCGAGCCGCCGACCCTCAACGGCGGAATACGCCGGGCCCACCCCAGGGCTTCATCCAGGTCGCGGCACTCCACCACGTGGAAACCGCCCAGTTGCTCGCGGCTCTCGGCAAAGGGGCCGTCAAGGGTCACCACCTTGCCGTTCTTCTCGCGCAGGGTCGTTGCCGAATCCACCGACTGCAGCCGGGCACCGCCGCGGTAGTGTCCGCTGGTGACCATCTCCTGGATCAGGGCGTTATAGTCATTCATGACCGAATCACGCTCGGCATCCGGCAGGCCGTTCCACAGGGCCTCGTCGATACAGCACATCAGCATGTATTGCATGGCAGTTTCTCCTGGTAAGCGCAGCTTCATGGCTGCCTGATGAGAGATCGAACGACAACACGATGAATCGACAGGCCAGACGCCTCCTTGACGATGACATCAAGCCGTCTCGGCCCTCCACACCGGAGCCAGTTCGGTGACCAGGGCATCCGTCAATGCCGCCAGCAGACCCTGCTCATCGTTGCTGGCCGCGCTGACCAGCCTGACCTCGACATCCGGCAACGATGGCAACCCATGCTCGGGCGAAAGGGCGACCAGCCCCGGTGCCAGTTGGCTTACCGGCATGGGGGCGATGGCAAAACCGCTGGTAGCGGCGGCTAGCATGCCAGCTCCGCTCATGCACAGCATGGCGGTATGCTGGGCAATTCCCGCCATCGCCAATTCCGCCAGGGCGATTTCCCGATACGGACAGGGCTCGGGAAAGAGAGCCAGGGGCAACGGTGAAGGAAGCTCGCAAGACTCACCCTCGGCCCAGGCCCAGACCAGGGGCTCCCGCCAGAGACAGATGCCAGCCTCCTGCTCAACGCACTGTGCCCCCAGTACCATATCGAGGTGGCCCTGGCGCATCGAGGTGAGCAGGTCTGATGGAATGCCAACGCGCACCTCGACGTCTGCCAGAGGATGACGCTTCATGAAACGCTTCAGCGTCGTCATTAGTCGCTCATTGGCAAGGTCCTCGGCCACTCCCAGGCGCAGGCAGCCATGAAAGGAAGAGCTCGTCAGTTGAGCCAAGGCATCGCGATTGAGGGCCAACATGGCTCGGGCATAGCTCAGCAGGCTCTCTCCCTCCGGCGTCAGTTGGAAACTTCGCGTCGTTCGCTGCAGCAGCGGCTTACCCAGCTGTGATTCCAGGCGGCGCAGGTGCCCACTGATCGCGGGCTGGGTGAGATGCAACCGGTTGGCCGCGGCAGTAAAACTCCCCTCCTCGATGATCGTTACAAAACTACGGAGCAACAATAGATCAAGCATCATAATAATCCGCTATAAATAAGGGATTGTGTTTATTATGTATCAGATAAACACGCATCCCGGCTGAAAATGAAAGATAGCAGATAAATAATGAAACACTGCACTTTGCCATCAACCACAGCTTAATTTAGATAATTTGTCCGCTGGATGAGTTCTCATGCAATATGCACATCTGGCCGCCTGAAGCCGCCGTGAAACTTCCGCAAAAAGAAGGACAACAAAGCATGGAGATCACCCGAAGCCGGGACTTCACCGCAGAGCGCGCCTGGGGCGCCAAGGACATCGCCAGCATGAACGGTATCACCACTCGCCTGCATTGGACCGACCAGCCCTATCGCTGGCACGTCAATGACGGCGAGGAGGTCTTCGTGGTACTCGATGGCCAGGTGGAAATGCGGTATCGCAGCGAGGGTAGCGAGCACTCCCGACTGCTGGAGGTTGGCGACATTTTCTTTGCCTCAGTAGGCACCGAACATGTCGCCTGCCCGGTCGGCGAAGCACGGGTACTCGTCATCGAGAAGGAGGGCAGCGTCTAGCCCCTGAGCCTGGGAGTCAATCCGATTCTAGCCTGATCAGGGCTTTGCCGTGGCTAGCCGCGGCGTTTCGCGGCCAACGCCGCCGCGGTGGAACAGGATAGAGCCCGACAGCACCAGCACTCCCGCCAGGCCCAGATAGGGAGGCACCGCCTCGCCCAGCAGCAGGACGGCTATCAACGTACCCACCAGCGCCGCCACCATGCCGATCTGGCTGAGGTAGACGGGCCCGGCGATCTTTTGCAGCACGAAGAAGAGGACATAGAGCACGGTGAAGACCATGCCTTCGAGCAGAAGTAGCCCAATCACTTTCGTACCGAGCAGCTGAGACGCCTCCCGCATTTCGAATGCCAGCGCAAAGGGAGCGAGCGTCAGCGCGCCGCCCAGCAGCATCAGCGCGGCCAGATAAACCGCTCCCGTCCCGCCGGGCCAGCGCAGGGTGCGATAGACATTCCCCAGCGCCAGGATCAGCGGAATCGTCAATACCAGCACGGCCCAGCCCTGGGCTCCCTGCATGCCGCCGGCCTTGGCCCAGGCCAGCAACACCCCGCCAGCCAGCCCCAACAGCACTCCCAGCAACCGCAGGGCATTGATGCGCTCCATGCCCAGCCCCACCGCAAGCACCCAGGTCACGAGGATAGGCAAGGCAAAACTGAGCGAGATGAAACCGGCCCCCACGTGGCGCACCGCCAGGAAGGCGAGCGCATTGGGCAGGGCGAACAACGCGCCCGAGACCAGCGCGTACTCGAGAATGCGCCGGTCGAGCCTCATCGGCTGGCGCTGCAGCGCCGCCAGTGCCAGCAGCAGTAAACCGGCGCCGGTCACGGCCACCATCAGGAAACTCAAACGCGGCGCGCCGGCATCGTCGGCGAGCTTGGCGACGGCCAGCGAAAGCGCCAGCAGACTGCCGACCAGCAGCAGACAAGCCAGGGCATACCAGCCGGTGTGGTTGCGCGATGTCGCTGAGTTGGTCATGATCGGCTCCTATAGCACGGCAAAAAGAATCTTGCCGAAAAGTATCTTGATGAAAAGATAATCCTGCCTATGAACCGTGTCAAGCAGGCCATTGCCCAATGGCAACAGGAAATGCCCGATCTCGATCTGCTGCCGATGGAGGTGGTGGGGTATTTGAAGACCACGCAGCAGCTCACCCAGGAGCGGCTGCAAGCTTTCTTCAAGGAGTACGGCCTGCAGGCCGGCGAATTCGACGTGCTGGCCACGCTGCGCCGCTCGGGCCCACCCTATCGCCTGGGACCGACGCAGCTGTTCGAGACTTTGATGATCTCGTCGGGGGGAATGACAAGCCGGTTGGACCGACTGGAAAAGGCGGGTCTGATTGCTCGTTCGCCCAACCCCGAGGATCGACGCGGCACCCTGGTCTCGCTGACCGAGAAAGGCATGGCCCTGATGGCAGAGATGATTCCCCGCCACGTGGCGAACGAGGCCAGTATGCTCACCGCCCTCAGCCGCGAAGAGCAGCAGGCGCTGAGCGAACTCTTGAGCAAACTGCTGGAAGGTTTGGCCGATGAGGCCTGAGCCGACCCAGCCCGAGCTAGACGAGCGCCAGCTCTCCCTGCACCAGCCCCCGCTCATGCTCCACCAGCCAGCGCTTGCGCGGTAGCCCGCCCCCATAGCCGGTGAGAGTACCGTTGGCGCCGATCACCCGATGGCACGGCACCACGATGGCCACCGGTTG
>NZ_AZQX01000062.1:0-6734 GCF_000568385.1 Halomonas sp. BC04 | reverse complement strand
ATCTTCATCTCCTCGAGCTTGGGCCAGGTGACGCAGGCGCAGTTCGAGTATCGCTTCGGCCTGGCGATCGCTGAGCGCGAAGGCGCGCATCAGCTCGGCCTTGGGTTCATCCTCCTCGCGGATGATGCGGATCACCTCGTCGAGATTGAGGTAGGCCGCCAGCAGGCCATCGAGGATATGCAGCCGGTCCTCCACCTTGCCCAGGCGGTGCTCCAGCCGGCGGCGCACCGTGGCACGGCGAAAGCGCAGCCACTCACCCAGCATGTCGGCAGCGGCATCACCCGAGGCCGGCCGTCGAGGCCGATGACGTTGAGATTGACGCGAACGTTTTTCTCGAGATCGGTAGTGGCGAACAGGTGCGCCATCAACGCCTCGATATCGACCCGGTTGGAGCGGGGCTCTATCACCAGCCGCGTCGGATCCTCGTGGGTCGACTCGTCGCGCAGGTCCGCCACCATGGGCAGCTTCTTGGCGTTCATCTGGGCGGCGATCTGCTCCAGTATCTTGGAGCCGCTGACCTGGTAGGGCAGCGCGGTGACCACCACCTTGCCCTCCTCCAGGACGTAGCGAGCCCGCAGTTTCACCGAGCCGCGGCCGCACTCGTAGAGTTTGCGCAGGTCGGCACGGGGAGTGATGATTTCAGCCTGGGAGGGGAAGTCGGGGG
The DNA here is from genome assembly GCF_000568385.1 of Halomonas sp. BC04. Taxonomy (NCBI): domain Bacteria; kingdom Pseudomonadati; phylum Pseudomonadota; class Gammaproteobacteria; order Oceanospirillales; family Halomonadaceae; genus Halomonas; species Halomonas sp. BC04. Next base: position 6,070 of record NZ_AZQX01000062.1, on the reverse strand, counting down.
CGGGCAGGAATTCGACCAGGTCCGCCGTAGTGGCATCCGGATTGCGCAGCAGGTGGCAGGTGGCCTCGACCACTTCGCTGACATTGTGCGGTGGAATATCGGTGGCCATGCCCACGGCAATGCCGGTGCCGCCGTTGAGCAGCACATGGGGCAGGCGTGCCGGCAGCACCACCGGCTCGTTCATGGTGCCGTCAAAGTTGGGGGTCCAGTCCACGGTGCCCTGGCCCAGCTCGGCGAGCAGTACCTCGGCGAACTTCGACAGGCGTGCCTCGGTATAGCGCATCGCCGCGAAGGACTTGGGATCGTCGGGGCTGCCCCAGTTGCCCTGGCCATCCACCAGCGGGTAGCGGTAGCTGAAAGGCTGGGCCATCAACACCATCGCTTCGTAGCAGGCGCTGTCGCCATGGGGGTGGAACTTGCCCAGCACGTCGCCGACGGTGCGCGCCGACTTCTTGTACTTGGCGTTGGCCCCCAGCGCCAGCTCGCGCATGGCGTAGATGATGCGTCGCTGCACCGGCTTCATGCCGTCGCCGACATGTGGCAGCGCCCGGTCGAGAATCACGTACATCGAGTAGTCGAGGTACGCCTTCTCGGTGTATTCGCGCAGCGAGAGACGTTCGACATCGCCCTCCGCCACCTGGATATCCATGGTCATTCAGAGACCTCTTTCTTCATCGTGTTGCGCTCCATGAGTCGGGCAGCCTTGCTGGCCTCGAAACGCGGTTTGGCCGGCGACAGGCCTGCGCGGAGGCGCTGTGAACCCGTCCCTGGGCGCTACATTTGCCTTCCCTGGCAAATGACCTCCGCTACGACCTGTCCCCGGCACCGCTTACGTCGGCTAGCCAAACACCCACCGTTGCGGAGCCGCTTCGTGCGCAGAAAGGCTCATTCGCTCAAACCTCGATGTCCGCCAGGTTGCCATAGTCTTCGAGCCAACTCTTGCGGTCGCCGGCACGCTTCTTGGCCAACAGCATGTCCATCATCTCCATGGTGCCGTCGCCGACCTCTCGGGTGAGCTGTACCAGGCGCCGGGTCTCCACCGCCATGGTGGTCTCGCGCAGCTGCAGCGGCTCATCTCACCCAGCCCCTTGAAGCGCTGCACGTTCACCGTGCCTCGCTTGCCCTCCAGGCGTCGCAGGATCGCCGCCTTCTCGCTCTCGTCCAGGGCATAGTGCACCTCCTTGCCCAGGTCGATGCGGTAGAGCGGCGGCATGGCCACGTAGACATGGCCGGCATCCACCAGCGTGGGGAAGTGGCGCACGAAGAGCGCGCAGAGCAAGGTGGCGATATGCAGGCCGTCGGAATCGGCATCGGCCAGAATGCAGATCTTGTGGTAGCGCAGCTTGGAGAGGTCGTCACTGCCCGGGTCCATCCCCACCGCCACGGCAATGTCGTGGACCTCCTGGGAGCCGTAGATGTCGTGGGACTCGACTTCCCAGGTGTTGAGGATCTTGCCGCGCAGCGGCAAGATCGCCTGGGTCTCACGGTTGCGTGCCTGCTTGGCGCTGCCCCCGGCCGAGTCCCCTTCCACCAGGAAGAGCTCGCCCTGGGCCGGGTCCTGCCCCGAGCAGTCAGCCAGCTTGCCCGGCAGCGCCGGCCCCGAGGTGATCTTCTTGCGCGCCACCTTCTTGGCGCTCTTCTGGCGCCGCTGGGCGGCATTGATCACCAGTTCGGCCAGCGCCTCGGCCTGGTCGACATGGTGGTTGAGCCACAGCGAGAAGGCGTCCTTGACCACCCCGGCAACGAAGGCCGCCACGGTACGCGACGACAGGCGCTCCTTGGTCTGGCCGGCGAACTGGGGGTCGAGCATCTTCACCGACAACACGTAGGAGACACGCTCCCAGAGATCGTCGGCGGTGAGCTTGACCCCCCGGGGCAGCAGGCTGCGGTATTCGCAGAACTCGCGCAGGGCATCGAGCAGGCCCGAACGCAGGCCATTGACGTGGGTGCCGCCCTGCGGGGTGGGAATCAGGTTGACGTAGCTCTCCATCAGCGGCTCGCCACCTTCGGGCAGCCACTGGATCGCCCAATCCACCGCCTGCTCGGCGTCGGCGAAATGGCCGATCAGGGGCGAGGCCGGCAGCACCTCGTAGCCGTCGGTGGCCTGGGCCAGGTAGTCGCGCAGGCCGTCCTCGTACTGCCAGACGCTCTCGACACCGTCGGCCTCGACCAGGGTGACCTTCAGCCCCGGACAGAGCACCGCCTTGGCCCGCAGCAGGTGCTGGAGCCGGCCCATGGCCAGCCGGGGGCTGTCGAAATAGCTGAGGTCGGGCCAGAAGCGCACGATGGTACCCGTGACCCGCTTGGCCACACTGCCTGTCACCGCCAGTTCGGACACCTTTTCGCCATGCTCGAAGGCCATGGCGTACCGATTGCCGTCGCGCAGCACCTCGACCTCCAGGCGGCGCGACAGGGCGTTGACCACCGAGACGCCGACGCCGTGCAGGCCACCGGAGAAACGATAGCTGGACTGGGAGAACTTGCCGCCGGCGTGGAGCCGGGTCAGGATCAGTTCGATGCCCGTGACACCGTGTTCCGGGTGCATGTCGATGGGCATGCCGCGGCCGTCATCGCTGACTTCGATGCCGCCATCTTCCAGCAGCCGAACGGCCACTTCCCGGGCATGACCCTCCAGCGCCTCATCGACGCTGTTGTCGATCACTTCCTGGATCAGGTGGTTGGGGCGGGTGGTGTCGGTATACATGCCGGGGCGCTTGCGCACCGGGTCGAGGCCGGAGAGTACTTCGATTGAGCTGGCACTGTATTGTGTCATGCGTCGTCCATATCCAGATCCTGATCGGAAATGCGCCCGTGCTCCAGGCGGTAGCCACCGTGGGCGAGAATCGCTGGAAGATACTCCGCCAGCATGCCGAAGGCATGATCGCCACCGGGGTGCAGTATGGTCCGGGCACCACGGTAGAGATCGAAGGCGTCCGCCGGGTCGAGGCTCTCGTCGGCCGTACCCAGCAACAGCAGATAGCGCTCGGGCGAGACCGACAGCGGCGTGAGGCTCGCCAGCTCCTCGACGTGACCCGGTTCGATGGCAAAGCGCTCGCCAGTATGTTCGTTGACGAACACCTCATCGACCCAGCCTGCCACAAGGCGACCCGGCCGTATCGCCGGATTGATGACCACGGCGGGCAGGTCATGTCGCTCCGCCAGGCAGGTGGCCAGAAACCCACCCAGGGAACTGCCGGCCACCAGCGGCTTCGGCCCCAGCTCGCCAAGGCATGCCTCGGCAAGCCGATAGGCGGCCGCCGGCCGGTGCGGCAGCTGCGGCGTCTTGCATCGTAGCCCCAGCGCCTTGCAGGCCAGCCGCATCAGCGCTGCCTTGGGTGAACCCACACCGCTGTTGAAACCATGGAGGTAGAGTACACCGCTGGCGCTCGACCTGCGCTTCGGTGCACTCAGCATACCCAAAACCCTGTATGCATTGCCAGTTTCACTTTCGTCTCATCTCTTGTCTCACCTTGAGCCTAAGCGCTTGTCGCGACTCTCGTCATCCGCTTCCGCCTGCCAGACGGCCGCGACCAGGGCCTGGGTGGATGAGTCCATGTGCTCGCCACCGGCACGCTTCTCCAGGATTTCCCCGGTCTCCCCGGCGATCTGCTTGCCTAGCTCCACGCCCCACTGATCGAAGGGATTGATGCCCCAGATCGTCGCCTGTACGAACACCTTGTGTTCATAGAGCGCGATGAGCGCTCCCAGGGTAGCGGGGGTCAGGCGATCGAGCAGCAGCGTGGTGGAGGGCTGGTTGCCCCGGTAGCGCTTGTGTCCCGGGCGTTCCCCCGGCTCGTTGATGGCATCATCGCCCAGCATCAACAGTCGCGACTGGGCGAAACAGTTGGCCAGGGTCAGTCGATGTTGCGCCTTCAGATGCTCCCGGGTCTCCGCCTCGGCGACGTCGTCGTAGCGCCGCAGAGGGGCAATGAAGTCGCAGACCACCGGCTGGGTACCCTGGTGAAGCAGTTGGTAGAAGGCGTGCTGCGCGTTGGGGCCAAGCTGCCCCCAGAGCACCGGGCAGGTCGAGTAGTTGACCTCGCGGCCGCCATGGGTCGCCGACTTGCCGTTGGACTCCATCTCCAACTGCTCGAGATAGGCGGCAAAGTACTCCAGCCGACCATCGTAGGGCAGGATCGAATGGGCCCGGATATCGAGGAAGTTGACGTTCCAGATACCCGCCAGGGCCAGCAAAACCGGCATGTTGTCGGCGAGGGGGGCTTCGGCAAAGTGGCGATCCATGGCGTGGGCGCCGGCAAGAAAGTCACGAAAGTGCGGCATGCCCACCACCAGGGCGATGGGCAGGCCGATGGCACCCCACAGCGAGTAGCGCCCACCTACCCACTCCCAGAACTCGAGCTGATTGGACTCGGCAATGCCCCACTCGTCCATTTTCTCCGGCTTGGCCGAGACCCCGATGAAGTGCTGGCGCATCACCATCGCCTCGTCCACACCACCGTTGCCATCGCGCACGAGTCGCGCAAGAAGCCAGTCACGGGCGGTCCGGGCGTTGGAGAGCGTATCGATGGTGGTGAATGACTTCGAGGAGATCACGAACAGGGTGGTCTCGGGGTTGAAGCGACTCAGGTAGTCGACCAGCTGCGAGCCATCCATAGTCGAGGCGAAGTGCACGTCGATATGGGCGGCGTCGGCGGGCCGATAGTCCGCCAGGGCGTGGGTCACCATCAACGGGCCAAGATCCGACCCACCAACCCCGAGATTGACCACATCGTGAATGGGATGGCCGGTAGCGCCTCGCCACTGGCGGGTGTGAAAACGCTCGACCATGGCCTCCAGCTTTGCCAGGGTGGCATGCACCCCGGGAACCAGGTCCTCCCCTTCCACCAACAGCGAGGCATCGCTTGGCAGGCGCAGCGCGGTGTGCAGGGCCGGCCGATCCTCACTGACGTTGACACGCTCTCCCGCCAGCAACGCGCCGATGGCTTCCGGGACGCCAGCTTCCCGGGCCAGGTCGAGCAGCAGCGCCAAGGTCTCGTCGGACCAGCGCTGCTTGGAGATATCCAGTGTCAGGCCCGCCGCCTTCCGCGTAAATGCCGGGCCCCGCTGTGGGTCATCGAACAGCTCACGCAAGTGGCGCTTGCGCATCTCTCCGGCATGCCCCGCCAGCACATCCCAGGCAGCCGTCTGATCGATCGGGGAATGACTCATCCGAATCCTCCGTGTTCATTGTCGTCCATTGATGCAGCCAGCCTACGACACGCGTAACATAGTGGCCAATCTGCACTTTCCGGCATGCCCCATGAGTCATTCATCTTACCGTGACGCGATCTTTTCCACACCCTTGGACCGGGTCGCACGATTCTCCTTCGACGAACAGGTCGTCGCCTGCTTTCCCGACATGATCCGCCGCTCGGTACCCGGCTACGGCCAGATACTGGGTATGCTGGGGCTTATCGCCCAACGCCACCTGCGCCACGGCGCCCACGTCTACGATTTGGGCTGCTCCCTGGGTGCCGCAAGCCTGGCCCTGGCCGGCCAACTGGCACCCGATGCCTTCCGGCTCAACGCGGTGGACATCTCGCCGGCGATGGTCGCCCGCGCCCGCGAGACCCTTGCGACGGAGTGTCCCGAGCACGAAATCGAGGTGATCGAAGGCGACATCCGCACCCTGGACTATGTGCCGTCGGGCATGGTGATCTTGAACTTCACCCTGCAGTTCCTGCCCCCAGAGGATCGCGAGGCCCTGCTGGCCCGTCTCTACGCGGCGCTGGAGCCGGGCGGCGTGCTGGTGCTCTCGGAGAAGATCATCGATCCCGATGAGCGTGACAATGCCTGGCGAGTCGAGCGCTATCACGACTTCAAGCGCGCCAACGGCTACAGCGACCTTGAGATCAGCCAGAAGCGCACGGCGCTGGAGAACGTGCTGTTGCCGGACAGCCTCGAGGCGCATCACGACCGCCTGGCCCGGGCCGGTTTTCCGCGCTCGCTGACCTGGTTCCAGTACCTCAACTTCGCCTCGCTGATCGCGTTCAAGGAGGCCTGAGGTGGCGATTCCCGCCGAACAGCGGCCGCTCTATCGTGCCCTCATCGACCAGGGCCTGGAGAGCTG
>NZ_AZQX01000061.1:0-9075 GCF_000568385.1 Halomonas sp. BC04 | reverse complement strand
GACGACGATCGTCGGCGGGCGCGCCAGCAGGCCGGCCAGGCCGAACTGGAAGCGGCGCGCAAGGAGCATCACCGCTGGGGATGCATCAGCGAGCTGATCGGCTCCGCCGACGGCAAGGCTTTCCGCCGCATCGCCCAGGCCTACAATCTGGAGCTGCTGCTCGATCAAGCCAACGCCCACCTGGCCAACCTCGCACCGCGCTATCGCTTGGCACGCGGTGGCAGCCCGCTGGGCATGCTGGTCATCGACCATGACATGGGCGACGAACAGCGATCCGCCCACTCGCTCTCCGGCGGCGAGACCTTTCTCGTCTCACTGGCACTGGCCCTGGGCCTGGCCTCCATGGCCTCCGGCAACCTGGTGATCGAGTCGCTGTTCATCGACGAAGGCTTCGGCAGCCTCGACCCGCAGTCGCTGGCACTGGCCATGGACGCTCTGGACGGCCTGCAGGCCCAGGGCCGAAAGGTCGGAGTGATCTCGCACATTCAGGAGATGCACGAACGCATACCGGTACAGATCAAGGTGGAGCCGCTGGGGAATGGCGCCAGCCGGGCAAGGTTGGTGAGCCTGTAGCAGATCGCAAGTTATGCGGAATGGAGTGCCTCGCTTGGCTATCCTGCATGAGTCACGGCAAACTCGAGGGAGAGCATCATGAAGGGATTTGCGTTGCAGTGTGTGCGCTACCTGGGCCTGGTGGTGGTGCTGGCAATTGCCGGCCAGGCGCTGGCAGCCGACGTCCACTGGCCGCGAATGACCGAATCGGCGGACGGCGTGCCGATTGCCTACGAGGTGCAGGGCAGCGGCGAGCCGACTCTGGTCTTCATCCATGGCTGGAGCTGCGACGGGCGCTACTGGCGCGGGCAGGTGCCGTATTTTTCGCGGAGCCATCGCGTGGTGACGGTCGATCTTGCGGGACACGGGCATTCTGGCCTGGGGCGTGACGACTACACCATGCCGGCCTTCGGGGAGGATGTGAAGGCGGTACTGGAGGACCTGGATGTGGAGCAGGCGATCCTCATCGGGCACTCCATGGGCGGACCGGTCAGCGTGGAAGCGGCGCGCCTGATGCCGGAACGCGTCATCGGGATCGTGGGCGTCGACACCTTCCACCATGTGGCCTCGGAAATCAGCCAGGAGCAGCGCGACGGGATGCTGGAGCCGCTCCAGGAGGACTTTGCACCGGCCGCACGCCAGTTCGTGGCGTCGATGTTCATCGAGAGCACCGATCCTGAGCTGCGCGACTGGGTCATGCATGACATGGCGGCCGCTCCGCCGGAGGTGGCCACCAGCGCCATGGAAGACATGCTGGCGCGGCATGCCGACGGTGAAGCGGCGCGGCATTTCGAGGAACTGACGATACCGGTGGTGACGATCAACGCCGACCTGTGGCCGACCGACATCGAAGCCAACCGGCAGCTGCTGCCGGAATTCGACGCCGTGATCATGGAAGAGACCGACCACTTCCTGCACATGGCCAAGCCGGAGGCCTTCAACCGTGAGCTGGAACGGATGATCGGCACGCCACCATGACGGTCCACACCGACAGGGACTCACACTATTGAGCGGATCGACTCATACAGCGTCGTCGTCTTCGAGGGCCCCACCGTGGGTATCGATGATGGCGCTATGACACTCGACCTCGAACCACTCATCGAAGCGTTTCAGGCTGAGTTTCGGCCAAAGCGCCGGATCGGTATACCATGCCTCCAGCTCCGACTCGAACAGGTTGCGCCAGTTGGCCTTGACCCACTGCCTGACCTTCGTCGGCGATGCGGATACCTCATCGCCGACCAGATAGACGGTGCGGTCACGATTGACCTCTTCAGCCGTTATTGCCCTGCCACTTGGCGCGGGGTCGGCATCGTTGATCCACTGCACGGCAGGAGCTTTGTAACGCAGCAGTAGAGCCGCTCGATTAAGCATGGATGCTCCTCACCTAGCACGCAGGTTTTCCAGTTCCGCGGCACGCTGCGCCGGGCCTGATTAAAATAGCGTCGTGCCTTATTTTACGATACGCCTGAAATTAAAATAAAACTTGGCGATATGTTAACTTCACGCCTCTCCGAGGCGGCCATCGACCTTGAGCCCCTGGCCCTGTTGCCTTCGATGCACAGGTTAAGGGAAAGCTCCCGCACTGTGGGGTCGAGCCCCACGACATTCTAGACAACCTCACGTGCGGGCCAGCATATTCATGATCAGCCGGATCATGGTCTCCTTATTGGACGGATCGGACTCGGCAATGAGTAGCGTCAGCGCCGCCAGGCCCACGTCGTTCACCACCACCTCGCCATGCTCGTTAAGCAATCGGTCGTTGTGATACAGGAAGTCGACGAAGAGGTAGGCGGCACTTCGCTTGTTGCCATCAGCGAAGTGGGGTGGCCATCAGCTCGACCTTGAGCGAGGTCAGCGCCGTGCGAGCCTCTTCCACGGTTGGCAGCTGTCCGCCGGCCTGAGCGTGAGGTTCGGTCAACAGCCCCTCATCATAGCGCTGTAGCAGCAGGAAAGTCTGGGCATAGCGGGTAACGATATCGATCAGGCCTCGACCGCTGGAAGTATCGAGGGCCGGACTGCCGGCTGTCTTGCGCACCAGGGCCATGGCGGCCTCCAGCTCGCGAGCATTCTCTTCGAAACGTTGGCGGCTCAGCGTCCAGCCTGAGTGAGATGCTCACGCAGCACTCGGGTGGCCCATATTCTGAAGCGCGTTGCCCGTGCGGAGCTGACCCGGTATCCGACCGAGATAACCGCATCCAGGCTATAGTGTTTGCGCTTGCGTTTAACCTCTCTCTGCCCTTCATACTGAACTTGTAAGAAATCCTTACAAGTTGCCTCCTCTATCAGCTCACCAGCTTCGTAAACGTTTTTCAGGTGCATGGTGATGTTCTGAGGCTTGACGTCGAACAGATCAGCCATTTGTGCCTGCGTCAGCCAGACCGTCTCATGCACGGCATCCAGCCGCACCTCGACCTCTTGGTCGGCCTCCTGATAGATGATGATGGGCGTCTGGTTCCCGGTGCTCATGTATCGTCCCTATCGCTCTCGACCAAGTAGCCCCCAGTGAGTCATGGATCCTTGCCATGCAGACACCACGAGCGTCGCTGACGGCCGCTAGAATCGTGCGCCAATGCTACGCTGCGGCGCCAGTGGGTGCCATACGCCTCTGGCCGAAAGGAGCCATGCCGGCGTGTCGAAACAGTGCCTTATTTTAAGTTACGGCCGAAATTAAAATAAGCGGCAGGCTTGTTTTACGAATTCGCTCCCGTCATGCACCAACCTGGTACGGGATGATCTCGTTGCGATCCGCTGTCATCAGCGAGACCAGCTTGGGGTGCACGAAGAGCTTCTCGCGCCCAGCGCGGATTTCCTTGAGCACGCCGATGTCACACAGCTGCTGCAGATAACTGGAGGCGGTCTGCCGCCTGGCGATGTCACGCTCCACCAGGTTGTTGATGCGGCAGTAGGGTTGCTCGAAGATCACCTGCACCAGTTCATGGCTGTAGACCCTGGGCAGCTGCTGCTGGATATAGCGTGTCGTGTCTTCGATCAGCGTGCGAGTCGCCGCAATCTTGTCGGCGGTCCAGCGAGCCGTGTACTCCACGGCCTTCAGCATGTACAACAGCCACTCCTGCCATTTCCCCTCCCCGGTCGCTGCAAGCAGCAGGCGATAGTAGTCGGGCTTGTTGAGCACGATGTAGCGACTGAGGTGGAGAATCGGCAGCGACAACAGCTGCTGCTCTATCAGGTAGAGGATGTTCAGTACCCTGCCCGTGCGCCCGTTGCCGTCGGTGAAGGGATGGATCGCTTCGAACTGGTAGTGGGCCACGGCCATCTTGATCAAGGGGTCGACGCCATCCTCCTCGTGCAGGTAGCGCTCCCAGTTGGCCAGTAATCCCCGCAGCACCTCCTCCCCCATGGGCGGGGTGTAGATCACTTCACCGGTGGCCTGATTGGCCAGGGTAGTGCCCGGCACCCGGCGAATCTCCATGTCGACGCCCTTGATGGTGCTGCAGATCTCCACCGCCGTATTGGTGCACAGTGGCCGCCGGGCCAGCTCACGGTAGCCATGGCTCAGCGCAGTGCGATAGCGCAGCGCCTCCTTGGTGGCCGGATCGGCCTGGGTATCCTCTTGGGCGAACTGGAAGAGCCTGTCGGCTGTGGTGACGATGTTCTCGATCTCGGAACTGTCGCGTGCCTCCAGCAGGGGCAGCAGGTTGATGAGCAGCCCCTGGTTCGGCAGCAGCTCGCCCGCCTGCTTCAGCTCCGCCAAGGCCACACGAGCCGGAATGCAGGCCTTCAGCACGGCCGGCGACTCGAGTTCCAGGGCCGGTGGCAACGGCGGCAGGCCATTGTAAGGTTGGTCAGGGCGCCAGCTTATGTTCATTTTTCCCTGAATAATCGACACGTCATCAGCATATGTCGATAGCATCGACATATCCAGAGGACGCGTCGAAAAAAGCACGTTTCTTAAAGATGAGGATTCGTTAGGCCCCTTCAGGTGTGGACAACATATTCATGATCAGCCGGATCATGGTCTCCTTGTTAGCCGGATCGGACTCGGCGATCAGTAGCGTCAGGGCATTAGCTGCCCGCCGGCCGACAAGCTCAGCCATCTGCCGCTGCGTCAGCCAGGCCGCATGGCTATCCCATGAGGTCTCGTAGGCAGCGTGGGTGGCGAAGGCGCCCCCGGCTCATGCTAGGCTGGTGGAATTCCATGATAAGGGACATCAGCATGAACAACGCGGCGACGCTGCTGGAGACGCTGGTGGGCTTTCCCACCGTGTCTCGCAACTCCAACCTGGCGCTGATCGAGTGGGTCGAGGCCTACCTTGACGAGTATGGCGTGCAGCACTGGCGGATCGTCAACGATGACGGCAGCAAGGCCAATCTGCTGGCGCGCCTCGGCCCAGCGGTGGAAGGGGGCGTGGTGCTGTCGGGACATACCGACGTGGTGCCGGTGGATGGGCAGCCGTGGTCTACCGACCCGTTCGAACTCATCGACAAGAATGATGGACGCCTCTACGGGCGCGGCACCTGTGACATGAAGGGTTTCATCGCCTGCGCCCTGGCGGAGGTGCCGAACTGGGTACAGCAAGACCTCACCAAACCGATCTACCTGGCCTTCTCCTATGACGAGGAGGTCGGCTGCCTCGGCGCGCCGCGCATGATCGAGCGACTGATGGCCGACCACCCACGCCCCGCAGCGGTGATCGTCGGCGAGCCCACTCTGATGCAGCCGGTGGTGGCCCACAAGGGGGCCACCAACCTGCGCACCACCGTGACCGGCCGCGCTTCGCACTCCAGCCAGGTCGACCAGGGCGTCTCGGCCATTCATGTGGCCGCGCGGCTGGTGACGAAGATCGAGGACGTGATGGCCGAGCTGCGCGCCGAGGGGCGCATCGACGAGGCCTTCAACGTCGTTCATTCGAGCCTGCACGTGGGCAAGATCGCCGGCGGCACCGCGATCAACATCATGGCCCGCGAGTGTACCTTCGAGTGGGAGATTCGCCACCTGCCCCAGGACCGCTTCGAGGACCTGATCGGCCGCGTGAACGCCTATGCCGCCGAGCTCGAGGCCGAGATGCAGCGCAAGGCCCCCGGGACGAGCATCGTCACCGAGGCCCTCAATGCCACGGTGCCGGCGCTGGCCGACGACAACAATGCCGAGGTGCTCGGCCTGTGTTGCGAGCTGCTCGGCGCAAGACCCAGTGGCGCCGTGGCCTATGCCACCGAGGCCGGGCAGTTCCAGCGCGTGGGGCTACCCACCGTGATCTGCGGACCCGGCAGCATCGCCCAGGCGCACCAGCCCGACGAATACATCGAGATCGAGCAGCTCGCGGCGGGCAGCGAGTTCATGCGGGCGTTGGGCAGGCGACTGCAGGGCCAGCGGGCCTGAGCGATCCCGATCGGTCAAATCCGACTGGCCCCTGGACAAACGGATTCCCAACCGCCTTTGCTGCCAAGAGTCGCTACTATGCCGAAGACCAAGCACAAGCGTAACAGGCCAGCAGCCGCCTCACGGAAACCGCCCTCCCGCGTCGGGAAGGCGCCACGGCGCTTTCGCCCTCGACGTCTGGTGCGTGGCATCCTGATCGCTCTGGCCATCCTTGCCGTGCCAGTGACCTGGCTCATTCTCGAGGAGCGAGAAGCACGCGCGCTGGCCGACCTGAGCGTGATCGGTAGCGGCGAACCGGTGGCGGTGCAGGTCTTTGACCGGGGCTGCCCCGACTGCCGCCGCCTGCGCGACAACGCCGAGCAAGCGCTGAGCAATATCGAACAACCACCGGCCTGGCGCATCGTGGACATCAACACTTCACAGGGGCGTCGGTTCGCCGGTGAGGAACTGGTCGACCACGTCACCATCGTGCTGTTCGACAGACACGGGGAGCGAACCGAAGTGATACGGGGCGTCGTCAGCGTCGAGGAGCTGGAGATCGCCTTCAGCGATCTGGGTAGACGCACGAGACTTCAGCGGGAGCGCTAGGAGCCTGGTTGGTTTACTGCCTGCCGTGACCGTTCCCGGCAGTGATCCGGCAGTGATAGAGTGCCGGGCACGCCGGGCAACCCCAGCCTCTCCAGGTCGACCCAAGTTTCCCCCTCCCCCAGCGTGCCGCTCTCGACATCAATGGGATAGCGCATGCTCTGTCAGCTCTGGCCTCTGCGTGGATACCCCTGAGCTGGAGCCAGCTTGGATCAAGATGCCAGCCACGGGGCTCAGGGCAGCTCGATGCACCGGCCAAGCGAACTGGCGCCGGGTTCGAGCCCCAGAGCATCGGCGGTGCCGGCTAGCACCGCCTGGGCGGCCAGGAAGGCTTCCTGCGGACGCCGCATGCGTATGCTTTCCATCACTTGACGATGGCGCTCCAGGCTCTCCTCGGGGTCACTCGCATTCTCGTTGGACATGGTCACCAACAGGTTGATCGACGGCCTGAGAATATGGGACAGCTGCGCCCAGACGATATTGTGGGTGGCCTTGAAGATCGCCACATGGAAGGCCACATCACACTCGCTGTGCAAGCGCCGCTCCTCCTCGCAGCTGGCATTGCGCAGGTTCTGCCCCAGCCCCTCGAAAGCCTCCTCGATGGCGACCAGGTCGCGCGCGGTGGCACGCCGCGCCGCGGTCATCGCCACGTAGGGCTCGACGTCGAGGCGAAAGGCCAGTATCTCGCGCTGGATGTCCGGATTGGGCGCCGCATAGCGGGACATCCAGTCGGTCACCTGGGGATCGAGGATATGCCACTCGGCATACTCGCGGACCTTGGAACCATGACCGGAGATACGCTCGATGATGCCGACATCGACCAACTGACGCAGGTCGCTGCGTACCGCCGAGCGATTGATGGCGAAGCGCTCGCAAAGGTCCAGTTCCCGGGGCACGAAGTCTCCCGGCTGGTAGCGGCCGGCGAAGATCGCCTCGGCCAGATATTCGGCGATACTGGCGCGGGCCGGTGGCTTGCGTAGAGATGACGTCACAGTGATGAGTTCCTGTTTCGATTCCTGAATATCATAACGCACTCGATCGATCTGCCGGCGCCCGCAGCGCCGGGTCGACACCCGCTCGCAGCCTCAGCTCCAACCGGCGCTCATAGAGCCCCTTGGCAAACAGAGTGCCAAGCACCAGGACGCCGCCGACCAGTGCCATCGGCGCCGGCTGCTCGGAGAGAATCCACCAGGCCAGCAAGGTGCCCACTACCACTTCCAGCAATAGCAGCAGGCCCACTTCGGCGGCGGGTAGATAGAGCGGCCCGCGCTGCAGCAGGGTGACCCCGCAGGGCACGATGACCAGGCACAGCAGGATCACCACGGCGAGCTGGTTCGTTGACGGCAGCGCCGGCTCACTGCCGGCAAGCCAGAATAGTCCGGCGACGCTGCCGACGATGAGGCCGTTGAAGACCAGCATCGGGCTCATGTCGATGCCCGGGCGCGTTCGGCAAAGCGTGAAGTTGATGGCCAGGGTGGTGGCCGCCATCAAGGCGAAGGCATTGCCCACCCAAGAGCCGGCACCTGCGTCGTCCAGGGCGATCATGGCGATACCCGCCATGCATAGCCAGATCGCCAGCCAGGTTCGCCGCGGCAACCGCTCCTTGAGAATCACCCAGGACAGCGCTGCGGCGATCAGCGGCGCACCGGCCAGAATCATCAGCACATTGCCCGCCTTGGTGTACTGGTTACCCAGCACGAAACCGCAGGTGGTCAGGCTGAACAGCAGCGCCACGGCGATACCGGTCCAGCCGCAGCGGCGATAGGCCGCCAGGGTACCCCGGCCATAGCGCACCAGGGCGATCAGCAGGAAGCCCAGTGCCGAGAGAAACCCCCGCCACATCAGGATCTCCGCATCGGGAAGGTCGGCAACCTTGATCAGCAGCGCATCGGGCGCCATGATCAGCGCCCCGCCCCCGGTCAGCAGCAGGCCCTGCTGGCGATGGGACAAGGTGCTGAAGCGGCTCATCTCAGTGATTGTCCCGCGGTGGATGCCGGCGAGCGACGTCACGATACTTGGTCGCCGGCTCCAATGTCATGCCACGATCCAGCGGTTCCACCATGCTGCGCTGGATCTCCTGCCAGGGGGTCTGGTGATCCGGATAGATATAACCACCGCGGGCCTCGAGCCGCTGCCGACGTGCGGCGAGCTCGGCGTCATCCAGCAGCAGCCGTACCTCACCGCGCCGCAGGTCGACGCGTAGCCGATCCCCATTCTCGAGCAGCGCCAGCCCCCCGCCGGTGGCCGCTTCCGGCGCGGCATTGAGGATCGACGGCGAGCCGGAGGTCCCCGACTGGCGCCCATCGCCCAGGCACGGCAGCGACTCGATACCGCGCTGCAACAGGGCCGCTGGCGGCTGCATGTTGACCACTTCTGCACCACCTGGGTGGCCCACCGGGCCGGCACCCCGCATCACCAGGATGGTGCGCTCATCGATGCCGAGCTGCGGGTCGTCGATGCGCGCATGGTAGTCCTCGGAGCCGTCGAACACCGCCACCTTGCCTTCGAAGGCCTCGGGGTCGTCGGGGTCGCTGAGAAAGCGCGCCCGGAAATCCGGCGAGATCACGCTGGTCTTCATCAGCGCCGAGTCGAACAGGTTG
>NZ_AZQX01000060.1:0-7541 GCF_000568385.1 Halomonas sp. BC04 | reverse complement strand
ACGTGGCGATCGGGGGCTTGATTCTCAGCTACCTGCTGGCTTTCAGCCTGGGCATGGCGAGCCTGAGCCGTCGACGCTCGGTCTCCCTGGCGCGAACCCAGCGGCATCTTCGCGCCCAGCAGCGCGTGCAGACCCTGATCGCCCGCGATCAGCCGCTGCCCGATACGCTCAGGGCGATCTGTCGGATGGTGGAGTCCCAGCGCCCGGCTCCCTGTGCTCCATCATGCTCTGTGGAGACGACCGTAAATCGCTGGAGAGCGTCTACTCGGTCAGCTTGCCCGAGCGCTACTGTGAAGGGGTGCGTGGGGTCGGCGTGGGGCCCGCGGCGGGGGCCTGCGGCCGTGCCGCCCATATACGGGACTTCGTGGTCTGCGCCGATATCGCCAACGATCCGCACTGGGCCGGCTATCATGGCCTGGCCGCCGAGCACGGCCTGCGCGCCTGCTGGTCCTATCCGGTAATTGCCAGCGATGGGCGTTTGTTGGGGGCTTTCGGCACCTATTTCAGGGAGCCGGGAGAACCGACCCGCGCCGAGCGTCGACGCATCATCGAGTCGGCGGAACTGGTCTCCCTGGCGGTGGAGCGAGAACAGAACCGTCGCGCCCTGCGCGAGAATGAACAGCGCTACCGCTCGCTGTTCACCTACCACCCCGATGCGGTCTTCTCCCTCGATCTGCAGGGCTATTTCCTGACTGCCAACGATGCCTGCTGCAAGATTACCGGCTACACGCTGGAGCGGCTGATCGGCTCGCACTTCGCCGAGTTGATCGAGCCGAGTGAACAGGCGCGCATTGCACAGCTCTACCAGGATGCCGGAAAGGGCGAAGCCTTCCGCTATTCACTGGCTCTCAAGCGGCAGGATGGGGCTGCGGTCTATCTCGATCTGACCAACCTTCCCATCGTCGTCAACGAGCGTGTCATCGGCTTCTATGGCATTGCCAAGGACATGACCGAGCGCCATCGGCATGAAACCGAGCTGCGTATTCTGCAGCGGAGCGTGGAGGCGAGCATCAACGGTGTCGTCATCGCCGATGCCCAGGTGGCGGGCATGCCGATCATCTATGCCAATGAAGCCTTCGAGCGCATCACCGGTTATTCACGAGATGAGGTGCTGGGGCGCAACTGCCGCTTCCTGCAGGGGCGCGAGACCGATCCCGACTCGGTGGAGCAGCTTCGCCGTGCCCTGGCCGAGAGCGAAGAGGTGAACGTCACCCTGTGCAACTATCGCAAGGATGGCTCGCCCTTCTGGAACAACCTCTACCTGGCGCCGGTTCGCGATACGGCAGGTGTGGTGACGCACTTCGTCGGCGTGCAGCACGACATCTCGGAGCGCAAGGCCTATGAAGCGAAGCTCTCCTTTCATGCCAGCCACGATGCCTTGACAGGCCTGGCCAACCGGTCGCTGTTCGAGGACCACCTGCTGCACGACGTGCAGTTGGCCCAGCGACACGGCAGGCACCTGGCGGTGCTGTTCCTCGACCTGGATGATTTCAAGCCGATCAACGACAGCCTGGGCCATGAAGTGGGGGATCAGGTGCTGCTCCAGGTCGCCCAGCGCCTGGTCGATGAGCTGGACCCCGGCGATACGCTGGCCCGCTTCGGCAGCGATGAATTCGTGATCCTGCTGCCGGAATTGCGCCGGGAGGAGTCCGCCTTGCGGCTCACCGAGCGCCTGTTGGCCTGCGTCGGTCGGCCGTTCCGTATCGCCGAGCAGGAGCTCTATATCGGAGCCAGCGTGGGAATCGCCTTCTTGTACGAGGGGCTGGCTAACCCGGTGGAGCTGATCCAGCAGGCGGACATGGCGATGTACCGCGCCAAGCAGAAGGGGCGCAATGCCTGGGAGTGCTTTACCAGCGATCTCAACGACGAGGTGAGCTCCCGCATGGCGTTGCGCAACGACCTGCAGGAAGCCATCGAGGCGGAGAACTTCGAGCTGCACTACCAGCCGCTGCTGAACGCCAGCGACGGCAGCGTGGCGGGCTTCGAGGCGCTGGTACGCTGGAAGCATCCGGTCAGGGGCTATCTCTCTCCGGGACTGTTTATTCCGCTGGCGGAGGATACCGGGCAGATCGGCCCGATCAGCGAATGGGTGCTGAGACGCGCCTGTCTCGACATGTGCCTGCTGGCAGCCCAGGGCTACGGACACCATCGGGTTTCGGTCAACCTTTCGCCGCTGCAGTTCCATCGCCCCAACTTCATGACCAACCTGCAGCAGGCGCTGTTGGAGACCGGTCTGTCCCCTGACTACCTCGAACTGGAGTTGACGGAGGGCATCCTGATGAACGATACCGCCGCCGCCATCGCTACGCTGCACAAACTGCGGGACATGGGGATCGAGGTCTCCGTCGACGACTTCGGTACCGGCTACTCCAGCCTGAGCTACCTCAAGCAGCTGCCGATCGGCAAGATCAAGATCGATCGCAGCTTTATCCGCGATGTCACCACCAACCCCCATGACAGCGCCATCGTCCAGGGGATCATCTCCATGGCCCATCACCTGGGCCTCAAGGTGGTGGCGGAAGGGATCGAGGAGCGTCCCCAGCGTGATTTCCTGGCCGAGCATGGCTGCGATGTCTTCCAGGGGTTCTACTTCGCCCGGCCCATGCCACTGGATGGGCTCAAGCGCTACATGATCGAGCATCACCAGGTGGCTCCCGGGCCCTCTGACCCACAGGTCGCGTTCCATCAATAGCGTTCACGACGGAAACGGCAAGGCCTGGGCGGACGTCATGAAGCGGACGCAGATCACATGATTCCGGCCTGATCCTGGTTGGGCCGTGCAATCGGTACATTGACATAGTCTCGGGCCGGCCCGGATAGCAGGGCTGGCCCGGAAAGAGGAAGAGGCAAGGATGGCGAAGGCGCTAGATGACTTTGTTCGAGTCGGCAGTCCTGCGGAAATCGAATCGCTGCTGGAGTCGTTGATTCAGCCGGGCGGTGCATCGCTGCTGCTTGACAAGCCCGAAAGTACGCCGTTGCCGGTGGTGCTCATGGATCAGGTGCCCGCTGAATCGCTGAGCATGGATATCACCGCGGTGCGTGAGATCGGCGGTGAACTCAGGCGCGGCGTCGGGTTTCGCCTGCTGGGGCAGGTTCACGGAAAGATCGTGCGCACGCCGCTGCTCAAGGTGGTGGAAACGGAAACTGTAGCGGGCAGGGTGATCTGTCACTGCGAATACCCCCTTTATCTGGAAGAGATGCAGCGGCGAGAGGCATTCCGGGCCCGCTTGCGTCTGGGCATGGAGGTGGGTGCCATTCTGCGTGGCGAAGGCGAGGCGACCGTCCAGGGCGACCTCAAGGATCTCTCGCAGCAGGGGTGTCAGCTCGAGCTGCCGGCCTCGGCGGCGTCACTGCTGTCTGCGGCGGCAATGGTCGAGATCGAGCTCTGTTTTCCCAACGGCACACGCTTTGCGGTCAAGGCGAGGGCCTGTCATACCGTGCCTGATGCCGGCCGTCAGATCATGCGCGTCGGCTTTCGGTTCGAGGGCTGCAAGGCCGACCAGGAGCGCAAGCTGTGGTTCTTCGTGCGCGAGATCGAGCGGGAATCGTCCCGCTATGTGGAGGAGGCCGATGTGGGGCGCCTGCCGTCGATGCTCTTCCAGAGCCAGGCGGTTGCCACGACGCCGGTGGGGCGACGCAATCTGCTGAGCTACCCCACCCCCATGGCACGACGCTTGTCGCGGGTGGCCGGCTATCTGGACGCCCAGCTGCTGGAGTTGCAGCAGGGGGACGGCATCGACTCGATACAGCTCTCCCGGCATGCCGATATGCTGCTGATGCTGGCCGACGAAGACATGGAGGCGCTGCTGTTCGCCACCCGCTGTCTGGCGCGAGAGCCCCTGCTGGTGCGCCATGGGCTCTCGGTGGCCGCGCATATCCTGGCCCTGGCCGATGGCGCGACGGTCCCGCGGGACATGCGCAAGGCCTTGGCGGCCAGCGCCATGGTGCATGACCTGGGCAAGGGGTTGATCCCCGGAAACCTGCTCTCGGCCACTTCGCTGGACGAGGGCGGCTATGCGCAGTTGAAGATGCATGTTGCGTTACTCGACCAGGCCCTGGCCGGGTGCCAATGGCTTTCGGCCGGAGTGGTCAAGGCGGTGGTGGGAGGGATCAATGAGCGCCTGGATGGCAGTGGCTACCCGGCCGGACTTGATGGCGACCAGTTGCAGGAACTGTCCCGAATGAGTGCGGTGGTGGATGTGGTCGATGCCATGCGGCGCGAGCGGCCCGACCGGCCGGCCTGGCGCATCGATGCCGTATATCGGCATCTGCTGAGCAATCCCGGGCAGTTCGACCCACGCTGGGCGAAGCGCTATATCCAGCGCTTCGGCTTGCGCCCGGTCGGTGCTCTGGTGCGCTTCGGCAATGGCGACATGGCGTGGATCCAGCGTCTCGACCAGCAGGGCAAGCCGTTTCAGGTGCAGTTGACCGACGTCGTGGAGCCCCCGGGAGAGGCGCTGGGCGAGGTGCTGCGCGGCAATATCATCGCCCGGTTGGGTGAGCCCGTCGAGGAGGTTCCGGTCTCGACCTGAGCATGACATTAAAGTTGTTGCCCGTTTTGCCGATACAGGGAAATAACCCCAAGGTCGCGGGCTTTTCGCCAGAATCACTGGCGCCGCGCCTGTCAGAATAGCCGGGATGACAAAGGAACCATCATGACCACAATCACGTCACTGGGTATTGGGTCAGGGCTTGACCTCAATGGCCTGCTCGATCAGCTCAACGCCGCCGAGCGCGGCAAGCTCGAGCCGATCAAGTTGCAGCAGAAAAGCCATCAGGCCAGGATTTCGGCCTATGGCAAGCTGCAGGGTGCCTTGTCGACTTTCCAGAGTGCTACGGCAAAGCTCAACACGCCCAGTTTCTTCCAGAGCGTGGGCAGCAGTGTGACGGGAAGTGGCGTGAAGGCGGCGGCGAGTGCCGATGCCCAGCCCGGTCGTTTTGATGTTGCCGTCACCCAGCTGGCGCGGGCCCAGAGCATCGCCTCGGGTGGTGTGGCTGACAGGGAGGAGCAACTGGGTGCAGGGACGATCTCCTTCAAGCTGGGTGACGGCGACGCGGTAGACATAACCATCGAGGCGGGAAAAAGCTCACTGGATGACATCCGAAACGCCATCAACGAAAGCAAGTCGGGTGTGACGGCCTCCATTGTCAATGACGGTAGCGGTGAGCCGTACCGACTGGTGGTCACCTCCAACAACACCGGCACTGAGGCAGCGGTAACGATCGACGGCATCGACGGCGACCTCTCCGGGAAGCTGGCCTTCGCCGCAGAGCCGGTTGTCGCTGCCCAGGACGCCCAGCTGACGGTCAACGGTATTGATATCGTCAGTCAATCCAATCAGGTGAAGGGTGCCATCCAGGGCGTGACGCTGGATCTTTCCGAAACGACCGCCGAAGGCTCCTCGGTCACCGTTGTTGTCGAGCGCAACACCCTGGCCATTCGCGAGGCCGTCAGTGGCTTCGTCAAGGCCTATAACGATATGCGCAGCACGATCAGCGGGTTGACGAAATTCAATGCCGACACCGGGGATGCGGGCGAGCTGCTGGGCGACAGTACCCTGCGCACCGTGGAAAACCGCATGCGCAGCGTACTGACCGGCGGCGTGGGCGAAGGCGAGTTCCGCATGCTGACGGATATCGGGATTTCACTGCAGCGGGACGGTACCCTCAAGCTTGATGAGGACCGTCTGAGTGACATCGTCGCCAATCAGCCGGATGCGCTGTCGGCCTTCTTTGCCGGGCCGAACAAGGCCGGTGGCATGGCCGGCAAGCTCAATGAATCCCTGGATCAGATGCTGGGCGACCGCGGGCTGTTGGACAATGCCAAGCGGGGGCTCGAAACGCGCCTCAGCAGCCTTGCCGACCGCTTCGAGCGCATGGAGCGCAGCATCGAGAAGACCATCGACCGCTACCGGATTCAGTTCGGTCAGCTCGATAGCATGATCGCCACCATGAACCAGACCAGTGACTATCTGTTCCAGCAGTTCGACATGATGAACGCGCAGCTGGGACGCAAGAAATAATCGGCTGACGGACCGTGGGCGCTTTCGCCCGGCCGGGCCGGTCTCGTGATACGACAGTCGACCACGACAGGAGAATGACTGCCATGAGTACAATGCGAGGAGCCGCCGCCTATGGTCGCGGGGCCGGAGCCTATGCCCGGGTCGGCGTGGAGAGCGGTGTGATGTCGGCCAGCCCGCACCAGCTGATCGTGATGCTGTTCGATGGTGCCCAGGGGGCTATTCGTGCCGCTCGCATCCATATGCAGGCCGGCAATGTGGCGGAGAAGGGCAAGTCCATCTCCAAGGCGCTGGACATCGTCAACAATGGTCTCCTGGCGGCACTGGACACCGAGAAGGGTGGCGAGATCGCCGAGCGCCTCGGGTCGCTGTATGAGTATATCGTTCGGTTGCTGCTGGCGGCGAACCTGCATAACGACCAGGAGAGTCTCGATCAGGCCGAGCAGCTGTTGGAGGACATCGCCTCGGCGTGGCGCGAAATCGGCGTCACGGGAGCGCAGGGCTGAATGGCCATGACCACTGCGCGCGCTGTGCTGGAGGGTTATGCCCAGCTCAGGCAACAGGTCGCCATCATGCTCGAGCTGGCAAGGGCAGGCGAGTGGGATGCCCTCATCGAGCGTCAGGCCGGCTATCTCCAGTTGGCAGACCGGCTCCGGCAGCTCGACAGGGAGGTCGAGCTCGACATCGACGGCGCGCAGCGCAAGGCCGAGTTGTTGGAAGCGATTCTTGCCGATGACCTGGCGATCCGCGAGCAGTTGGTTGCTCGCCGGGATGAGCTGGGCCAGCTAATGGACAGTTCGCGTCGCCAGCGCGATCTGCATCGCAGCTACGGCAAGCAGGCATCTTCGGTGGTGAGCGGCTCGGATGACTTCGGCCAGGGAATCTCGTGAGTGGCATCACGCCTCTGCTGGATACGCTGCTCCACCAGGTGCTGGGCAAGCGTGTCGATACGGCGCCGCCTCGTGATCTGAACGAGCCGGTTCGTGCGGTGGACCCCGGCGAGGGACCCAGGGCGCTTCATAGCGACTCACGGCTGGATGGGCGGCGTCCCGCTGCAGCCCCCTTGCCCGGCGCCAGTGCCCCGCTGCAGCGGGGTGATACACCCGCCGGGCAGGCTGACACATCTCGTCCGCCAGCCTCGATTCAGACCCATTTCAGTCCCTCGGCGCGTACCATTGCCGATCTGCTGATGCGCTTTCCGGCCCCACCCTCGGTACTCTCCGCCGCATCGCCGTTGATGGCACGGGACGAAACGCCGAGTGCGTCGACCCTGGCGAACCGGCTGCAGGCCGGCGTACGCGACAGTGGCCTGTTCTACGAATCCCATCTTTCACGCTGGTATCGCGGCGAAGTCAATCGCCAGCAGTTGGAGCGCGAGCCGCAGATGTGGCGAACCCTGCGGTTTTCTCCGGCATCCACGACGCCCGGCGCAACAGCGCCGGATACACGAGGTGCCGCCGGGCCGCCCGCACCGGGGAGCCCGTCTCAGGCTGTGGCGCTTGGACCGTTGGCACCACCAAC
>NZ_AZQX01000059.1:0-25080 GCF_000568385.1 Halomonas sp. BC04 | reverse complement strand
CGCCATGCACGGTAACGCGCCCTGGTGGGGCCTTCGATGGCCACTCCCATCTCGCGGAAGGCCTGCAGGGTCGCCAGGCTGTCCTCCCCCTCCAGGAAGCCCTTCACCTCGGTGATGCCCTCGGCCAACGCGCCTAGCATGATCGAGCGGTGGGAAATGGACTTGTCGCCGGGTACGCGAATGCGGCCGGAAACGTGTCCGCCAGGAACGGCCCGGAAAGTGAGTTTCTCTTGTGATTCCATCTGGTATTCCACCTGATAACTGGTCTGATTCAGGAGCGAGTCGAAATAGTGTCGCGCATGGCTGGCCCGGTCGAAGATGGCGAGCATGGCATCGCCATCGCCGGTTTCCACGGCATGGCGAAGCCGCGCCACCCCGGCCTCGAAGTCATCCAGGGAAGCCAGGACGGCCTCACGATTGGCAACGAAGATATCTCGCCACATCACCGGATCGCTGCCGGCGATGCGGGTAAAGTCGCGAAAGCCGCCGGCGGCGTAGCGGAAGATCTCCAGGCGTTCGTCCTGACGCGCCAGGGTATCCACCAGCGAGAACGCCAGCAGGTGCGGCAGGTGGCTGGTGCGTGCCAGCACCTGGTCATGGCGCTCGACATCCATCTCCAGCACCTGGGCCCGGCACGCCTGCCATAGCGCGCGGACCCGGGCAACGGCTGCCGGTGCCGTCTCGGCACTGGGCGTGAGGATCACCTTGTGATTGACGTAGAGCCGCGGGTTCGACGCCGCCACACCGCTCTTYTCCGACCCGGCGATGGGGTGTCCCAGAACCAGGCCCGGCGGCATGCGCCCGAACACTCGCAGTGCACAGTCGCGCACCGCGGCCTTGGTGCTGCCCACGTCGGTCACCGTGACCCGCGGACTATCCCCTTCCAGGCACCGGCCGGCAGCGCTTCAGCCAGCTCGGCCATCACGCCCTCCATGGCCAGCACCGGTACCGCCAGCACGATCAGCGAAGCGCCTTCCACCAGCGGTGCCAGTCGGGTATCGCCACGGTCGATCAGCCCCATGGCGATGCCGCGGGCGATCTCGTCGGCGTCCGGGTCGCAGGCCACGATGGGATGGCGATGCCCGGCGGCACGCAGGGCGGCGGCCAGGGAGCCTCCGATCAACCCCAGGCCGACGATCAGTATGCGCGACTCGGCGACCTGGCCGGATTCGGGACCCTCACCCACCACGCCTAGAGCACACCTATCGGATAGGAGCCCAGCACCTTGAGTTCGGCGGCGCGCAGGCGCACCTCCTCCAGCACGGCGGCGACCCGCGGCTCATCGACGTGCCCCTTGAAGTCGATGAAGAACACATAGTTCCACACGCCGCTCCGCGAGGGCCGCGACTCCAGGCGGGTCAGGTCGATCTGGTGACGATGGAAGGGTTCGAGCAGCTCATGCAGTGCGCCAGGCTGATTGCGCATGGCCACCACGATGGAGGTCTTGTCTTCGCCGGATATCGGCACGTCATGGCTGCCGATGATCAGGAATCGCGTCGAGTTATCGGGGCGATCCTCGATCTTCTCGGCGATCTTCTCCAGCCCGTAGAGCTTGGCCGCCATATCACCGGCGATGGCCGCGCTGTGCCACTCCCCCTTGATCATCTTGGCGGCCTCGGCGTTGGACGACACCGGCACCCGCTCGGCACGGGGGTAGTGGGCATCGAGCCACTTGCGACACTGGGCAAAGGATTGCGGATGCGAGTAGATCCGCGACACCTTGTCCCGCAGGGTCGCCTCGGACACCAGCAAATGGTGGTGGATGCGCAGCACCACTTCGCCGCAGATGCGGATCGAGGAATCCATGAAGGAGTCCAGGGTATGGCTGATCACTCCCTCGGTAGAGTTCTCCACCGGCACCACGCCGTAGTTCACGGCACCGGCCTCGACCTCGCGAAACACCTCGTCGATGGCGGCCATCGGCAGGCTGACGGCGCTGGCACCGAAGTGCTTGAGGGCGGCCTGCTGGGTGAAGGTGCCCTCTGGCCCCAGGTAGGCGACCTTGATCGGCTGCTCGAGTGCCAGGCAGGCCGACATGATCTCGCGGAACAGTCGGGCCATCTCCTCGCTGTCCAGTGGCCCGCGGTTCAGCTCCATGATGCGACGCAGCACCTGGGCCTCGCGCTCCGGCCGATAGAAGACCGAATCGGGATCGCTCCTGGTCTTCACCTCGGCAACCTGCTTGGCGCAGGCCGCCCTGTCGCTGATCATTCGAAGAATATCGTTGTCCAGCTCGTCGATGCGCTGGCGCAGCGCATCGAGGTTGGTGGGGGTATCGCTCATCGTGTCATCCCCTTCGCTTCTCGAAGTCGGCCATGAAATCGATCAGGGCGTCGACCGCCGCTTCAGGCACGGCATTGTAAAGGCTGGCCCGCATGCCACCGACGCTACGATGCCCCTTGAGGTTGAGCAGGCCGACCTGCTCGGCTTCGTCGAGGAACGGCTTGTCGAGGCGCGCGTCGGCCAGCACGAAAGGCACGTTCATCCGTGAACGGTTCGCCAGGGCAATCGGGTTGGAATAGAGCTCGCTTCCGTCTATGGCGGCATAGAGCCTGGCGGCCTTGCGCGAATTGATGGCGTCCATTGCCGCCAGGCCACCGATATCGTCCTTGAGCCACTGGAACACCAGCCCCGCCAGGTACCAG
This sequence comes from Halomonas sp. BC04, assembly GCF_000568385.1. Classification (NCBI taxonomy): domain Bacteria; kingdom Pseudomonadati; phylum Pseudomonadota; class Gammaproteobacteria; order Oceanospirillales; family Halomonadaceae; genus Halomonas; species Halomonas sp. BC04. The sequence goes on along the minus strand of NZ_AZQX01000059.1, from coordinate 22,435 downwards.
GCGAAGGTGGGCGGCGTATTGACCATCGACCCGGCCTCGGCCATGGCGTGATAGTCGAAGAGGCTGGGAATGCGCTCGCAGCGGCGCTCGAGCAGATCGTCTCGCACGATGACAAGGGTGAGGCCAGCGGGGCCGATGTTCTTCTGGGCACCCGCGTAAATCACGCCGAAACGCGACACGTCCAGGGGGCCAGAGAGAATGCTCGAGGAAAGGTCGCAGACCAGGGGCACACCGACGTCGGGAACATAGTCGAACTCCAGGCCTCCGATGGTCTCATTGGCGGTGTAGTGCAGGTAGCGGCGTCATCAGCCAGCTCGATGTCCGCCTGCCGGGGCACCGCGGTATGGCCGCTGACTTCACTGGAGCCCGACAGCTGCACCGAAAAGCCCAACTGCTTCGCCTCGGCCAGGGCCTTCTTGCCCCAGATTCCGGTATAGAGGAAGTTGGCGCTGCCGCCCTGCCCCAGCAAGTTCATCGGCACCATGGAGAACTGCAGGCTGGCACCACCCTGCAGGAACAGCACCCGGTAGTTGTCGGGTATCGCCAGCAGCTCGCGCAGATCGGCCTCGGCCTGCTCGGCGATGGCGACGAACTCGGGGGAGCGGTGGCTCATCTCCATCACAGAGAGACCGCGCCCCTGGTAGTCGAGCATCTCCTCGCGAGCCCGCTCGAGCACCGGGGTGGGCAGCGCCGCCGGGCCGGCGCAGAAATTGTAGTGGCGTGTCATCAGCGTCGTGGTTCCATTCTGGCTTTCATGCTCAAGACTATCGTGCTAAAGGCTATGCGTTGGCCGAAATGAGCGCCGGGGACAAGGCGTAGCGAGGGTCTTTTGCCATGGATAGCAAAAGTAGCCCCCAAGGACGGGTTTACAGCGCCCTCGCGAAGGCTTGTCGCCGGAACAGCTCATTGCGCCCGGGTAACTACGCGCTCAGTCGTCGTCCCCGGCGCTCATCGCTCGGCATGGTGCATGCAAGCCTTATTCGTCGTTCTGGGGCTCGCTTTCGGCGCCGCTCTCGTTCGCGTCCGGCCCATCAAGCGACTCACCCTCGCCCTCGATGGCCTCCTCGACCTCTGCGTCTTCCACCTCTTCGGGCTCGTCGATACGCACGGTCTTGACCAGCTTCTCGTTTTCACCCAGACGAATCAGCATCACGCCCTGGGTGTTGCGCGAGGTGATCGAGACCTCATCGACCCGGGTACGCACCAGGGTGCCCTTGTCGGTGATCAGCATCATCTCGTCGGCGGAATAGACCTGCATGGCGGCGACCAGTGAGCCGTTGCGTTCGCTGGTCTGCATAGCGATCACGCCCTGGCCGCCACGGCCCCGCAGCGGGAACTCCTCGAGCCGGGTTCGCTTGCCGTAGCCGTTCTCGCTGGCGGTGAGGATATAGATCTGGCCGCCGTTGCCGTTGATGGACTCGAGCTCGGCGCCCTCTTCGGCCTCGGTTTCGATATCCGCCTCGGCGTCGATCTGCTGGCTCTGGGGAATGATCAGGCTGATCACCTCGGCCCCGTCGAGCAGGCGCATGCCGCGCACGCCACGGGCGGTACGCCCCATGGCACGCACATTGCCTTCCTCGAAGCGAATCGCCTTGCCGTTGGACGAGAGCAGCATGGCGTGGTCGGAGCCGCTGGTGATGGCGGCGCCGACCAGGCGGTCGCCCTCTTCCAGGTCGATGGCGATCAGGCCGACGCTGCGCGGCCGGGAGAACTGCTCCAGGCTGGTGCGCTTGACGGTACCCTGGGCGGTGGCGAAGAAGATATAGCTGTCTGCCCGGTAGTCACGCACCGGCAGGATGGCGTTGATGGCCTCGCCTTCGTCCAGCGGCAGCATGTTGACCAGCGGCTTGCCACGAGAGCCTCGACTGGCGTTGGGCATCTCGTAGACCTTGAGCCAGTAGACCTTGCCCTTGTTGGAGAAGAGCAGCACGGTGTCGTGGGTCGAGGCCACCAGCAGATGCTCGATGACGTCCTCGTCCTTCATCGAAGTGGCCGACTTGCCGCGGCCGCCGCGGCGCTGGGCCTGGTAGTCGGAGAGCGGCTGTGTCTTGGCATAGCCGGTACGCGAAACCGTGACCACCATGTCCTCCTCGGCGATCAGGTCCTCGATGGACAGATCGAGATGGCTGGCCTGGATCTCGGTACGGCGCGGGTCGCCGAACTGGTCGCGAACGGCGGCCAGCTCCTCGCGAATCACCTCCAGCAGGCGCTCGCTGGAGGCGAGAATGGCGGTAAGCTCGGCGATTCGCTCGAGAATGCCGAGGTACTCGTCGAGCAGCTTCTCGGTCTCGAGCCCGGTCAGGCGGTGCAGGCGAAGCTCGAGTATCGCCTGGGCCTGAGCCGGCGAGAGGCGGTATTCGCTGCCGGTCTGATTGAGGCCGAAGCCCTCTTCCAGCTCCTCCGGCTTGCACGAGGTGGCACCGGCACGCTCCAGCATGGCGGTCACCTGACCCGGCTGCCACACCTTCGCCAGCAGCTTCTCCTTGGCCTCGGCGGCACTCGGCGAGGCCTTGATCAGCTCGATCACCTGGTCGATATTGGAGATGGCCACGGCCAGGCCCTCGAGGAGATGCCCACGCTCGCGGGCCTTCTTCAACTCGAACAAGGTACGGCGCGTGACCACTTCGCGACGATGGCGAATGAAAGCCTCAAGAATCTCCTTGAGGTTCATGATCTTCGGCTGGCCATCCTCGATGGCGACCATGTTGATGCCGAAGACATTCTGCAACTGGGTCTGGGCGAAGAGATTGTTGACCACCACCTCGCCGGATTCCCCCCGCTTGACCTCGATCACCACCCGCAGGCCGTCCTTGTCCGACTCGTCGCGCAACTCGGCGATGCCTTCTATCTTCTTCTCTTTGACCAGCTCGGCGATCTTCTCGATCAGCCGCGCCTTGTTCACCTGATACGGCAGCTCGGTGACGATGATGTGGTCGCGACCGCTCTTGTCGTCATGCTCGATGGTGTGGCAGGCGCGCACATAGATGCGCCCACGCCCGGTGCGATAGGCCTCGAGGATGCCGGCCTTGCCGTTGATGATCGCCCCGGTGGGGAAATCAGGCCCCGGAATGTATTCCATCAGGTCGTCGACGGAGAGGGTGTAATCGTCGATCAACGCCAGGCAACCGCTGATGATCTCCACCATGTTGTGGGGTGGAATATTGGTCGCCATGCCCACGGCGATACCCGAGGAGCCGTTGATCAGCAGGTTGGGGACCTTGGTGGGCAGCACATCGGGGATGCGCTCGGTGCCGTCGTAGTTGTCGACCCAGTCGACGGTATCCTTCTCCAGGTCGGCCAGCAGCTCATGGGCGAGCCGGGCCATGCGCACCTCGGTGTAACGCATGGCAGCGGCGTTGTCGCCGTCGATGGAGCCAAAGTTGCCCTGGCCATCCACCAGCACGTGACGCATGGAGAAGTGCTGGGCCATGCGGACGATGGTGTCATAGACGGCACTGTCACCATGGGGGTGGTACTTACCGATGACATCACCGACCACGCGGGCAGATTTCTTGTACGGTTTGTTCCAGTCGTTGCTGAGCTCGTGCATGGCAAACAGCACGCGCCGATGCACTGGCTTGAGGCCATCGCGCACGTCCGGAAGCGCGCGGCCGATGATCACGCTCATCGCGTAATCGAGGTACGACTGCTTGAGTTCGTCCTCGATGTTGACTGGCAGAATTTCTCTGGCGATGTCACCCATGGGTCGTCGAATCCTTTGCACTGCAGCAGGTTGGCGCGTCCTTGTGCAAGAGCATGGCGCGCCATTACAGCCTGACATCATACCATTGCGGACGGCGCAAAGGCAGCGGGGTAGCGCCTCGGATCAACCGGCGATTGACCGGCCCGCGCTCAACCGGCCACACGCTTGTACCGGGTCACGTTTCCTTGCACGCTCATGCAAGCGCCGTGTCGCGCTCACCCCTCCAGGACCAGGGGCTCCAGAAGCGTACGGAGCTCGCCGTCAATGGCAAGGGGCCGGTTGGCCTTTACATCGAGCAGCACGAAGGTGAGGTCGGCGTCGACCACCAGCTTGTCGTCACGCACCCGCCGGATCTCCTGATGCATGCGCGCGCTTCGGCTCCCCAGCTCGGCCAGGCGCGTCTGCACCTCCAGGTCGTCCCCCGCCACCGCCGCCAACCGGTAGTTGATATTGAGGTTGACGGCCACCAGGCGGGGTTGCCGCTGGCAAATGGCCGGGCGACGTCGGGTCGATCATCGAAATAGCCCCAGCGCCCCTCTTCGAGGAACTCCAGGTATCGGGCGTTGTTGACGTGGCCATAGCCATCCAGGTGGTAGCCGCGAACGCGCAGGGTGACACGGGAGAGTCGGGGATCCATCGGTGCTTCTCCTGGGGCAAGACATGACAGGGCAGAGATAACCAACGTCGATTCTAGCCTCGCCGCCGCTCGAATTCAAACAAGAGTTTGAATCCGTGTGACGTATCGAGCCTTACAGCACTGGAACCCCCGCCTCCCCTTGGCCATAATATGCGTCCTTTTTGCTCAGGGAATGCGCCATGTGGTTCAAGCACTTGCACCTATACCGTCTGCATGACTCAACGGCGATCCCGGCAACCGACCTGGAGACGGCATTGGCCGAACAGGCGGCACGCCTGCCCGGCAGCAGTGAGGCTCGCCGACTGGGGTGGTGCCCGCCTGCCGGCCGTGCCGGCACGGCGCTGCTGCACGAGCTTCAGGGGCAGAGACTGATGACGGTCCTGCGCCAGGAGCGCCTGCTGCCGGCCGGAGTGGTTCGCGAGGAAGTCGAGGAGCGTGGCGCCGACATCGAGGCCCGGGAGGGCCGGAAGCTGCGCCGGCAGGAAAAACAGGAACTCAAGGAACTGGTCTATGAAGAGCTGCTGCCCCGCGCCTTCATCCGCAGCCAGAAGGTCGACCTGTGGTGGGATACGCGGCGCAACCTCATCGCGATCAACAGCAGTTCGCGCAAACGCGCCGAAGAGGTACTCGACCTGCTGCGCGAGACCCTGGGAAGTCTCAAGGTGACGCCGCTGGCCACCCAGACCCTGCCGATGCGGGCCATGACCCAGTGGCTCGCCGAAGAGGACTCGCGACCCGCCACCCTGCAGCTCGGCGACCAGGTCGAACTCAAGGCCAAGGGCGATGACGGCGTGCTGCGCGCCCGCCAGGTCGACCTGGACAGCGACGAGATCCAGCAGCTGCTGGCGGCAGGCCGCCAGGCCAGCCGACTGGCCCTGGAGATCGAAGGCCGGCTAAGCTTCGTGTTACATGATGACCTGGCGCTGAAGTCCCTGCGCTTCAGCGATGCCCTGATCGACGAGGCCAATCAAACCGAGGACGATGGCGATGCCATCGTCAGGCTGGAGGCAGACTTCATGCTGATGACCCAGACGCTCGCCGAAGAGATCGAACAGCTGATCGGTTGGCTGGATGGTGAAGCCTCTACTGCGTCGCTACAGGGCAGCGCATGACCGACTCCGTCAAACAGAAGACGCCGATGACAGAACAGCAAAGCGTGACGCCTGCACCGGAACAGGATCCCTGGGCCGACATTCGACCCTACGAGGATAGCGAAGTCGCCGAGGTACTGGCCCGGCTGGCCAATAACCGGGAGCTGCTCGATGCCTTGACGCGCTATCGGCTGCCTCGGCTCAACCGGCTGGTACCCGCTCTGGCCCGCGCCATTGCCTCCTATGCCATTCGTCGCCAGACCCGTGGGGTGGCCAGCGTCCACGACTTCCAGATGCGCGTGGCCTACTACATGGAGCGCATGATTCGCACCTCCACCGACGACTTCCGCGTCGAGGGTCTGGAGCACCTGGCGCAGGATACGGCCTGCCTGTTCATCGGCAACCATCGCGATATTTCCCTCGACCCGGCCTTCGTCAACTACGGCCTTCATCGCGCCGGTCGCGATACGGTCCGCATCGCCATCGGCGACAACCTGCTGAAGAAGCCTTATGTCACCGACTTGATGCGGCTCAACAAGAGCTTCATCGTGCCCCGCGCCCTGCGCGGGAAGCGCGCCATGCTGGCCGCCTACCAGTCGCTATCCGCCTATATCCGCCACTCCATCACCGAGGACAATCACTCGATCTGGATGGCTCAGCGGGAGGGCCGGGCCAAGGACGGCATCGACCGCACTGACCCGGCCATCATCAAGATGCTGACCATGGCCCGGCGCCACGAGGATCGCAAGGCCCCCATCGGGGACGCGATCGCCGAATTGCGCGTGGTACCGGTATCGATCAGCTACGAGTACGACCCTTGCGACGTACAGAAGGCCCGGGAGCTGCACGCCATTCATAGCCAGGGCCGATACGACAAGAGCGAGTTCGAGGATATCCAGTCCATCGTGGCCGGTATCACGGGCCACAAGGGGCGTGTGCAGCTTCGCTTCGGCGAACCACTGGGAGCCCGCTTCGACACCCCGGAGGCCGTTGCCGCCGAGATCGACCGACAGGTCGTCTCCGGCTACCACCTCTTCCCCAGCCACTTCCTCGCCCTCGAGGCGCTCGGCGATGCTCCCGAGCTGCTCGACATGAGCGAGGTCAGCGACGTCGACCGGGCACGCTTCCAGGCGCGCCTGAAAGACGTGCCGCCGAGCTGCGGCCCTGGTGGCTGGCCCAGTACGCCAATCCGGTGCGCAACAAGGCAGGCAAGCTGAAGGATGGCGGGTGAATAGCCCCCTTGCCGACCAYGGCGCCCGGACCCGGGAGGCCCACAAGGCCACCCTGGTCGGCGCCATGGTCGATCTGGTCGTCGGCCTGATGAAGATCGTGGCAGGCTGGCTGGTGGGCTCCGCGGCACTGGTTGCGGACGGTATCCACTCGTTTTCCGACCTATTGACCGACGGGTTCGTCCTGGCTGCCACGCATTTCGGCCGCCAGGCTCCGGACAGCAACCACCCTTACGGCCATGGCCGCATCGAGACCCTTGCCACCCTATGGCTCGGCAGCGTGCTGATCTTCGTGGCCGGCGGTATCGCCTGGGCGAGCCTCAACCGCCTGCTGGTCGGCGAGCCGATTCCCGCCCCGGGAATCTGGGCCATTGGCGTCGCCGTGATCGCCCTGCTCGCCAAGGAGTGGATCTTCCGCTACACACTGCGCATCGCCAAGCGGGTCAATTCGCGTCTGCTGGAAGCCAACGCCTGGCACTCCCGCTCGGACGCCCTCTCCACCGTGGTGGTCTTGGTCGCCCTGGTCGCCGCGCAGTTCGGTGCCGGCTGGGTGGACGCCGTAGCCGCCATCGTGGTCGGGGTCATGGTGGGCCAGGTGGGCGGTCGCCTGCTGTGGGAATCCAGCCGGGAGCTGATCGACACCGCTCTTCCGGAAGAGGAGCGCGATGCGATGCAGTCGGTGGCCGCAGCGGTGCCCGGCGTTCACGGCGTCCACGATCTGCGCACCCGCTCGCTGGGCAGCCAGGTCATACTCGACCTGCATATCGTCGTCGCCCCGCGACTGACCGTTTCCGAGGCCCACGAGATCGGCAATGCCGTGAGCCGGCGGCTACGGGATGCCTTTCCCAACCTGGCCGATGTCACCTTCCATATCGACCCCGAAGACGACGCAGGCGAGACAGAGCACAGCCTGCGCCCCGGCCTGCCCTTGCGCCGAGACGTGGAAGGGGTGCTCGATGAGGCCTGGTCTCGCTGTGAGGTATGGCAGAGCCGCGTCGCCCTCGACCTGCACTATCTCGACAATCAGGTCGATGTCTCGATCTATGTTCGCCGACTTCCCGCCAACCAGAGCCTGGACGACGCGGCCAGCGAACTGCGTGATGCCTCCCGACAGTTGACCTGGATTGGGCGGCTGAGGGTATGGCAGGGGCCCGGCAAGGGGTAAACAATGCCGACGACAACTATCATTCCGACATACCTTCGCATGACGATCATCATGCGGGTCGTTCTACTCCCCTCACTCCTCTATACTCATCGAAACGCAGCATTACAGAACTAAACATTCCGGCTCCCAGATGCCCCATCGACACAACCGACACTCCTTCAGGCCCGATCGCCGCCACTTCCTGGCAGGCCTTGGCTCCCTGTTGCTGGCTGCCGGGCTGGGGCTCAAACCGGCTCCGCTGGAGGCGCGCATCAATCGCGGCAGGCTCCGCGAGAGCATGCAGCGACTGTATGGCCAGCAGGGGCTTCGAATTCTGGAGGACTGGTTTGCGCTACTCGACCGATTGAACGGGGCTCCTCTCGACACCCAACTGCGGGAGGTCAACGACTTCTTCAATCGCCGGGTGCGCTGGGTGGACGACATCGACAACTGGGGCGCCGAGGACCACTGGGCCACACCACTGGAAACCATGGGTCAGGGCCAGGGCGACTGCGAGGACTACTCCATCGCCAAGTACGTCTCCCTGAAGGAGCTGAGCGTGCCCGGCGACCGGCTGCGGATGATCTATGTACGCGCCCGCATCGGTCGCAGCCAGATCGTTCAGGCCCACATGGTCCTCGGCTACTACGAGCGCCCCACTGCCGTGCCCCTGATCCTCGACAACCTGGTGCCGTCCATCACCCCGGCCACCCAGCGCACCGACCTGGACCCTGTCTTCAGTTTCAACAGTGAAGGCCTGTGGGCCGGCGGCTCCACCCAATCGCGTGCGGATCCGGTAGCCAGGCTATCGCGCTGGCGCAGCGTGATCGGGCGAATGCAGGATCAAGGGTTCATCGGATGATTCGGAAAAGCGGTCGACATAAATAACAGGGGTACCAGCCCCAGGCGGAGGAATAACCGAGATGTCACTGATAAAGCAGCTCTGGCTGACCATCGTGGTACTGCTGCTGCTGGCGTTCGTCGGCAGCCTGCTCATCGGCGTGACGAGCAGCCGCCACTATATCGAGCAGGAAATTCGCATCAAGAATACCGACAACGCCAATGCGCTGGCGCTTTCCATGAGCCAGATGGAAAAGGACCCCGTGATCCTGGAGCTGCTGCTGGCCGCCCAGTTCGACACCGGCCACTATCGACGCATCGAGCTTCGCGACCCCGAAGGCGAGATCATCGAGCAGCGCATTGCCAACGAGCACATCGAAGACGTGCCGGGCTGGTTCGTCGACCTGGTCCGTTTTGACATCCCAGCCGGCCAGGCCGTAGTTCAGGATGGTTGGCAGCAGTACGGCACGCTGGAGCTGGAAAGCCAGCACAGTTTTGCCTACCGCTCGCTATGGCGAAGCAGCCTTGAGCTGGCCGGCTGGTTTGCCATTGCCGGTGTGATCAGTCTGCTGCTGGCGAGCTGGATCGTTCGCACCATTCGCCTCCCGCTGCGCGACGTGGTCTCGCAGGCCCAGGCGATCGGCGAGCGACGCTTCGCCACGGCCAGGGAACCCAGGACCCTGGAGCTTCGCGAAGTGGTGCAGGCCATGAATCGGCTATCCGGTGCCGTACGCCAGATGCTGGGGGAAGAGAGTGAAAAACTCGACCAGTTGCGCCGGCGGATGCAGAACGATTCCGTCACGGCGATACCCGCTCGAGCCCCCTTCCTCGATCAGCTTCAGGCTCATCTCCAGAGCGACAGCGACGATGCCAGCGGCACACTGGCACTGGTGCGAGTGGCCCGCCTGGCCGAGGTCAATCAGCAGCTCGGCCATGCGGCGACCGATGCCCTGCTGGCCAAGGTGGCCCGCAGCCTGAAACAGCTGGCCCACCTCTCCGGGGACGGCAAGGTGGGGCGGCTGAACGGCAGCGATTTCGCCTTGATCGTGCCTCGCCAGCATGACCTTGAAACCCTTGGCGGCGAGCTGAAGACGTGCCTTGAAGGCCTTTCGGCAGAGCATGATGATGTTATTTCGCTGCCTTCGGCCCTGTGTGAATATACCCAGGGAGAGAGCCGGGCCGAGCTGCTGGCGAGCCTGGATGGCGCGCTGGCGGCTGCCGAGAGCCTGGAGCGGAACGGCCAGGTCATATTGACCGTGCCTGCCAGCAGCGTGCTCTACACCAGCCATGAAGAGTGGCGCCAGGCCCTGAAACAGGCGCTGGGCCAGGGAGTCTTCCTGGCCCACTACCCGGTACTCGATCCCAAGGGGCACTTGATCCACCACGAGGTTCCCTCCCGGCTGCGCCTGAAGGAGGAGTGGCAGCCAGCCGGCGTCTTCCTGCCCTGGGTGTCGCGCCTGGCCATGTCAGCAGAGCTGGACCTGGCCGTGGTATCAGCGGCCCTCAAGGACACCGAGTCAAGCGGCAAGCCCGTCGGCATCAACCTCTCCGCGCACTCGCTGCGAGACGGCCGCTTCGTCAGTGAGCTGCTCGCCCGGGTTCGCTCCCGGCCGAACTGCGCTTCCCGGCTGTGGTTCGAGCTCCCCCAGTCCGTCGCCATGCAACAGCCCAAGGCGTTGCAGAACCTGTGCAAGGAGTTGCTGCCACTGGGCTGCCGGATGGGACTGGAACACGTCAGCACACAGTTCGGCAAGATCGAGGGGCTCCAGGACCTGGGGCTGACCTTCATGAAAATCGACGGCTCGCTAAGCCACGACATCGCGAATCAAAGCCAGCAGCAGAGCCTGCTACGCGGCATGTGCACCCTCGCCCATTCGCTGGGCATCATGCGATTGCCGAAGGCGTGGAATCCCGCACTGCTGCCGCCGTGCTGTTCGAGCTGGGGATGGATGGCGTGACCGGACCAGGCATACGCCAGAACGGCGGAGATAAGGATTCGGCTGGGTAGAAACCATCGCTAGTGTGCCGTCCCAGAAATGAGCGAGCTAATTCGCTTGACCTTTTCGAGAATGGAGTCGGCAGTAGCTGTCCAGATAAATGGCGAAGCCTGCTCGTTATAGTGGTCGGCAAAGTATTCGATCTTGTTCACGAGGTCCTTGACACTGGAAAACGAGCCGCGGCGGATGGCCTTCTCGGTGATGATGCCGAACCAACGCTCGACTTGATTAAGCCATGACGCGTAGGTCGGGGTGTAGTGAATGTGGTAGCGCGGTCGCTTGGCGAGCCATGCTTTAACCTTGGCGTGCTTGTGGGTGGCGTAGTTGTCGACGATGAGATGGATATCGAGATCGTCGGGCACGTTCGCATCAATATGACGTAAGAACGCGAGGAATTCCTGATGCCGATGGCGTTTCTTGCATTGTGTGATGACCTCTCCGCTCGCGATGTCCAGGGCGGCAAACAGCGTGGTGGTGCCATGTCGGACGTAATCATGGGTGACACCCTCGACATAGCCCAGTCCCATGGGCAGCACCGGTTGGGTACGGTCCAGTGCCTGTACTTGGGACTTCTCATCGACGCACAAGACCATAGCGTGGTCCGGCGGGTTGAGGTACAGCCCGACGATGTCGCGCACTTTTTCGACGAAGAAGGGATCGGTGGAGAGTTTGAAGTGGCGTTGGCGGTGTGGCTGGACGCCAAAGAGACTGAACCAACGCTGGACGGTGCTTTTGGACACGCCCGTTTCCTCGGCCATGGTGCGTACGCTCCAATGCGTACCATCGGGCGGTTCCGTCTGGAGCGCCCGAGTGATGACCTCGGCTACCTGCTCATCCTCATACGACCGGGGACGTCCACTTCTCAGCTCGTCATGCAAGCCCTCGATACCGAATTCGATGTACCGTTTGCGCCATTTCCCGACGGTGTTCTTGTTCAGGCGCATCCGCTCGGCGATGGCGATATTGGTTTCGCCATCGGCACAGGCCAACACGATCTGCGCGCGTTGCACCAAGCCATGGGGAAGGGCGTGAGAATTAGCGAGACTCACGAGATGGGCGCGCTCTTCGTTGCTCAACTCGACGAGAGGGCTGGGGCGTCCGCGAGGCATAATCAGTATCCTGGTTGGGGCCTGACTATTATTCTACTATTTATTTGCGGGACGTTACACTAGCCGATCGCCAGACAAGAGACAGCCGGCATATACGCCGGCTGTCGCTTGTCAGGGTAACACTTGCCTGAATGCAGGTGGCGCCACTTCAGATCACGCCACCTCAGATCACCCCACTGTCGTCATCCGATTCCGACATCAAGCCCACACTATTCAATCGCTGGCGCAGCGACTGACGCTCCATCAGCTTCTGCTGGGCGGGCTCCGGCAAGTCGGTGAAACTGATCACGCTCTTGTCCATGAGCACGTTGATCACATCCTCCAGCACTCGAACGAAAGCCAGGTCCGACTTCGACAGCGCCATGCTTTCCATGTCTTCGTCATCGGAAACGAAGGCCTGCAGCTCCGGTGAACAGGGCGGCACGAACTCCTTGCACTCGTCGGTCGCCTCGCGGCTGACCTGAACGACCTGACCCGACTCGTCGCGCTTGATGTACATGGTGGTGGCCTCAAGAATCGCATAGCGTGAATTTAGCGCCAGAATAGCAAGCGCCCCGCTATCGCCAGTGTAAACAAATTGGCCCCGCTCGACACTATCGAGCGGGGCCTCCGTCATACAGAATTAACCACGATACTACTGATCGATATGCAACTGACCACTCTCAATCATTTTGGAAATCAGATCAGTACTGTCGCCCGGCGCCGCACCGAAGTCGGTAAAGCTCTTGCCTTCCAGGCGAATGGTCTGGTCGGCGTTATCCTTGCTGCCAGCCAGACTACCATCGGAGCTGAGATACAGCACAGTGTCAGCCCCCTCCTGCTCGGCCATGACGAAGTCACCGATATTGTTCTCGTTCTCGCCCTGCAAGAGATCAGCGATATCCAAGGTGTTGTTGCCGTTTCCAAAGTCGGTAACGATATCATTTGCTGGTGAATTGCTGTCTCCTTGATCACCGAAATTCCACCGGAAAACATCATCGCCAGCACCACCCGTCAGCGTATCGTCCCCAGCACCTCCTACTAGAACATCCACGCCACCGGTGCCTTCCAACTCATCATCGCCGCCGCTGCCAAACTGGACGTTCATATTCGGACTATCGATGCGAATCGTCAGATTTGCTTGCGCCTGGTTGACGTTTGGCTGAACCAGCTGATACGTAAAGGTCTCAACGCCACCGATGTTGGCTGCCTCAGCATAGGGAGTATAAGTGTATTCGCCGTTGCCACCGATCTCCAGTAAGCCAAAACGCCCCTCGACCACCTCGGTCTCGCCTAGGGAAACGCCTTTGAACGTATCGCCATTCAGGATCTGTAGGTCGGCATTGGCAGGGCGCACATCCGGATGTTCGTCATCGGCCGGAGAACTGATGACGTTGCCGAAGATAGGGTCGGCTTTCGGCACCTGTTCTGGCGGCGGCGTGATCATCAACTTCAGGTCCGAGATGGCGGCGCTGGCAGGGTGAAAAGTTGTCCAGCTAACGTTACCAGAGACCTTGAGGGTATAACTGCCCGGGGCTAGATCGATCGTTTCCAGCTCCGAGGTGTTGCCAGTGAAGGGGCCACCGCCGTCAATGCTGTCGCCGTTTTCGTCGAGAACTTCCCAGGTCAAGGACGCCGTCGAACTACCAGTCAAGCCGCTGGACGTCTCCGTAACCACAGTGAAGCTCAGGTTGCCAGTTCCATCCCCTGGTACGTCCAGATTAATTTCGTGAGTTCCACTCTCCGAGCCCCTACGCAGTCCGGAACCCGAAATGTCAAACGTCGCATCCTCCGGCGTCGAATCCACCGAATCCTGTGGCACCTCCGTCAGCGTAATGGTGGCCTCAATGCTGTTATCGAATGCTGCTAGTGTCTCCACACCCACATTGCCGGAGGTCCAGGCACTCTGCATACCCTGATCGGAGATCGCAAGCGCTTTCACGTTGATATTGTCCGCGCCCTCATCCGGTCGGACCTGGAGGTTATCAATATCATTGCCATTCAGTTCGTAGATGCCCTCACCGTTCGGTGTCAACGGATTGCCGTTCTGAACCAGGGTGCCGCCCTCGACCTCAACCAAGTAGGTCTCAATGGAGCCTTCATCAATGGAGCCCGATAGCGTGACAGGGTATACGAATGAAGCGGACTCGAGACTGCCCTGGATATCAAATACATTGACAATTTCATCTACATGAGTAGATGTCACACGGAACTCAAGGTGAGCCCTACCATCATCATCAAGGACAACATTGAAGGCCGGTTGCTCTTTATCGAATTCCGTATCATCCTCGTTTTTTGGGTCATAGTAGTTGAACTTCTCCAGTAACTCTCCGTTGGCAAACACCTCGAACTTATCCTCGGTGCCCCCGCGTCCGGAAACACCATCTTCCCAGCCACCGAAGGCCTGATGGGTCCACGATACCTTCACGACCTGACCCGCCTTCGAGGCGCCAAAGTCCAGGGTGGCGAAACCGCTGTCAACGCCCGGTTTCGATGAGTCCATGTTATTGTCGCCGGAGCCACCCACCGGCTCCTCCGACCCCAAATTTTCAAAACTACCCGGCACGGTGACCGTCTCGAAGTCGATCTCGAGACCCACGTCTACCGTAGCTTCGGGGACCGGCGGCGCATCCGGCGTTTCTGGCACACCCGCGTCCAGCGCATTGAGATTGATGGTCAACGTGGCCTCATCCGTAGAACCATCTGCGTCTACCACCGTGTAAACGAACTCCTCAGTTTCTAGCAGACTCGACGGGACATAGTTTAGTCCGCTGACAACGTAGCCTGCGTTATTTGTCTCACTTGTATCCAGCGAGAATGCCAGATAACTGAAGGGGGTTTCGCTCGACACAGTCTGGAGAATCTCGAAGCCACTCTGATCTTCACCTTGGAACACCCCCGAAGCCACTTGATTACCCTCTGCATCGAAGGCAAACCACTTTCCGTCCTCGGTCTGAGCGGCATTGAACTGGTTGACGCCGAAGGTCGCTTCGAATGCAGGCTCTTTGAGCTTGATAACCAGGGTTTCATTATTATCGGTCTTGCCACTGCTGCCCTGTGGCCACGCCCCTATGCCGGCCTTGGCACCAGGATTGAATCGTACATCGCTTGCTGCAGCCTGATTGAGAGCCCCGGTATTTAGACCATTATCGGAAAGCGGACTGTTACCTACACCAAAACCCCACAGACCCTCGGTGCCACTTTGCCAGTCAGCCAGACTATTGCTTGGCACGCTTACCGGGGTGACCTCCTTAGCCGTGAATTTGAAACCACCGTCTCGGTCGATGACCAAGGTGCCGCCGCCTCCGGTTTCGATGTTGAGGAATTCACTGCCTTCTGTAAAGGTGTACGTTTCCCCCTCGTAAACAACCTGCGTCAAGGACAGATCCTGATCAGCGCCCTTGTCATTTTCGAGGACATCACCCTTCACGTAGCTTCCGGTATCCACCTGCTCCGTGTCATCCTTGGCCTTCACGCCGTCGTCGATAATGGTGACATTGATGGTGTTGGCGCCGGGCTCGGTCTGGGCATCATTGGTATCAACCAGAATCACGTCAATGCCCTTCTTGTCTAGAGTGGCATCATCGTCCTGGCCATCGGGGTGATCCACCGATTCGGCCAACTTGAACGTATAGCTGACTTCGCCCGTATCCGAATCGTAGCCATCAACAATCAGGGCATTACCCTCTCCAGTGCCGATAACAATCGGATTGCTTTCACTATCATTCAGAGCATCAATGCTGATTTCGACATAGCCGGACTGCGGGTTCACTTCAACGCCATCGATAGGCCCCCCACCGGCACTACTAGCAGATTCCCCCTGAATCCACAGTGCCCTCACCCCAGCCACTGAGACCAGTGTCATCTTACCAGAATCAACGGGGTCGCCCTCACCAGATCGCGTGCCGTTGCTAAGAAATGCTTCGTCGACAGTGACATCACTGTCACTGAGGCCAGTAATTGACGGAGGCGGCAGCGGGACATCAAAGGAGTCCGGCACATCGGTATTAGTGTCCATCGGATCGATTAACACCTGCACCGAGTCACTGGTATTTCCCGCTTCATCAGTGACGCTGTACTCAAAGTTGGCAGGAGCCAGTTCGTTCCAGGAGATACCAGCAATGAAATAATCACTGCTATCTGTACTATCTGATCCGGCGCTGTAACCGTCGGCATATTCTGCAGCCGTGAACCTTAGCTGATCAAACACGACGCCTGTAGGCAGGCTAAAGCTACCATGGCTGCCTCCAGTATCAAGGTCAATCGGATCGCCGTTAAGCTTTGCATCTTTTATACCGCTGAAGGTCCATGATCCTACCTGCTCGCCATCAAGCCAGGCCTCAACACGCCCCACCTCTCCTTCGTCGACAATTAGGTTACCGATGGAAACCTCAACGTTCATTGAAGGCTTGGAAAAGTCCACAACAATGGTCTGCGAAAAACCCTCACGGAACGCCAACTGCTCAGGCACTTCGTCCTGCAGTCCTGCACCATCGTCGACACCCATGCCATTGGAATGAAAGCTCAGCAGATCATTATCCTGCTGCCCATAGAAACCATAGGAATATATAGAGACACCGTACCCCTCCCAATCAGAGGCTTGGCTGCCACTATTGAAATCCAAGCTACGTTCAGTACCAGCCGTGGCCGCATCGCTGCTATCAATGGCCCAATAAAGTTCAGAACTAGTACTGAACTCATCACCGACTCCTGCTTCACTGAAAGTACCACCGCTATTGGTAGCTAGATACAGTGTTCCGTAGCTAGGCAACGAAGTGAGGGTAAATACTAAATCGTCCTCATGGGTTTCATTATCCTTACCACCGAGAGACGGGTCGCCCTCCAGCACCGTTGGTTCGGTTTTGCCTTTTTCATCTTCGTCAACGCCACCACCAACAGTGAATGTGCGGAAAAACAGCGGCATCGTTTCGACGCCGTCAGGTCTCGTGTCACTCTCAGTGTAGAGCTCTGCACTTGTTAGAACTGGATCGGCAATAGGCGGAACGTCGTCTATGAGCTGAACATTGATCGTCACTAGCTGGCTAACGGAGTCGCCATCACCATCGGTCACTGTATAGGTGAACTCCTCAGTCAGCTCACCATAACCATGCCCATCTGCAGGTGTATAAAGCAAGCGCCCTTGGTCATCAATATGGAGAGTTCCTCCCTCACTGCCTGATCCAAAGACGACAGCGTCCTCAGAGGCGAAACCGTCTGCGCCAGGCTCGATACCGAGCGCTGTAAGAGCATCTTCCGCAAGGATTACATAGCTGTCTTCCGAGCCAATATTGACTTCATTGAACGTGGCATCGTCAGCGCTAGGACCGTCATCCAGGAAGTAGATAACCTGACCAATATCGATCACGGCGCTTGCTTCATCCCCGTCCCCGTCAGTGACGGTTTTGGCCAAGAAAACAACACCACTAAGAATATTGACTGGGTCACTTTCCCCCACCACATTTTCCAGGGGATGCTCAACAGCCCTGATCTGATCCAGGGTCACAATGCCTGTATCGGAATCGACACCTAGTGTGAAGACAGCCTCTTCATCATTACCGATCATTATATAGCCGACGATATCCCCACCCACGACTTCCTTCACGAAGACGGTCTCTCCGGTCTGTGTATCGACCAGACCGGAATCGGCGCCATTCTCTGCTACGCTCAAGCTGTAGTCACGAGATTCCAGGCCGTCAGCACCATATTCGGCGGTAAAGTAACTGGAGAAGTCAAACTTGGCTGTGACGTCGAGCTCCGCTTCGTCGACGGTCAGGTTGGCAGGTGCCCAGCTGACATTGATGTTGACATCATTATAATCACGATCACTGCTGTCACCATAAATGTCTTCCCAGTTCAGGTCACCCTCTTCGGCGTTGTTCTCGACATGAGAGGATCCATCAGGATGCAGTGACGCATCACTGAAGAGTACGGGTGCTTTTTCATCCTCACCCTCCAAGGCGTCGGTGCTGCCTACCGGCACTGCCACCCACACCAGAACGCCATCAGGATTCTCGACTTGGATGAATTCGACTTCGGTTTCATCTTTCAGGTCGGGGTTATTATTCGATCCATTAGGAATGATGAAATAGCCTACCTCGCCTGGAGCGAAACCTTCCAAAGTGTAGGTTGCGCTCGGGTCATCCTTGACATTCGACCAAATGACCTTGCCAACGGTAGGATTGCCGTTCTCATCCTTGATGTAATAGCCAAAGCTGTTGTCGTAGCCAACACCCGCGGCACTGCCGAGATTGGTAACGGTCAACTCGTGACCTGAAGGATCTATACCTTCGACACTAGGTATATCGTCATCCACCTGAACACCGACCGTGCCCGGCGCCGATGCGGTACCGTCTTTGTCGATGGCGATCACTTCGATGCCGCTGAGGGTCAGTTTGTCCAGTTCCTCGCCGTGCGGCAGGTTGCTTAGCAGCTCCACCATGACGCTGACGCTGCCACTCTCACCCGCAGCAATAGTTTCACCGGACAGGCTCAGCTTAAGCACGTCCTCATTGTCAAGACGCCCGATCAGCTCGCCATCGACCTCGTGCCAGGTGAGCTTACGATCACCGTCAAGGCCGTCAACCGTAATGCTGTCGGTGTTACCAAACACGAAGCTCGCGATGTCGTCGCTGCCGGCGGTGAAGATGAGATCGGCAGTGTCGCTGAGCTTGTCGGTGTCGGCGTCTTCACGCAGGCCACGCTCGTTGACCACCAAGAAGACGTCACCGCCCTCGCCACCTTCCCCACCCGGGATCGGGCCGGCACCATCCTTGATCCAGATTGTGTGGGTAGCAGTCGCCACATCTCCATCTCCATCGGTCTTTCTCAACTCGATGTTCAGAGTCACCTTGCCGGCGCTGTGGTCCATATTGGTTCCCGGCTCGAAGCGCCAGAAGCCGTTACCAAAGAAGGTCAGAGTGCCTTCATTCAATTCGTAGGTTTGACCAACCACAAAATCTTGAAGCTCACCACCGTTAAAAGACACCTGGCGTACAGCACCTTCTTCATCTGCACCTGACTCGCTGCTCCAGCGACCCCAGATATTCATACCGCCTTCTCTTGCGATAGGCCAGCCCCACAGTGAAACATCAGGAGCATCATCGTCGACTCTCACCTCAATGGTTGCAGGGTCTTTCGACTTGGTACCATCGGCATCCACTGCCATTACTTCAATACCACTGATGGTGAGCTTATCGAGATCCTCCCCATGGAGAAGATTGCTCAGAAGAGTGACATTGACATCTACTACACCACTTTCACCAGCCGCAATGGCATCACCTGAAAGGCTCAGCTCAAGGGCTGACTCACCATCAAGGAGCAGAACCAGACTTCCATTCTGAAGCGTCCACTCCACCTGATCGTATTTTTCCAGAGCGAGGCCATCAATATCAATCGACATGGCATCGAGACTAGCGAATTCAAAGCTGGTTATGTCGTCACTACCAGCCGTAAATGCAAGCTCACTAACTTTGCTGGTAGCTTCGCTATCCCGCAACTGTGCTTCGTCCAGCTCAATGGTGACACTACCACCCTCACCACTTGTGTCACCAGGCTTCGGCCCTTCACCGTCAATAATGGCGATGGTATGCGTGGCGCTGACGCGATCGAGGTCACCATCGATTTTGATTAGCTTGAAGCTGAAATCCACTGCCTCAACATCACCGTGATCAAGATTGGTACCCGGCACAAAGACCCAAGTACCGTCCTCGATCAACGCCAAGGTGCCCTGCGGTGTATCGAAGCTAGCTGAACCGTCTTCGAAGACCAGCACCTGTTCATCGCCACCATTTATCGAGATCAGGCGCTCGGCCCCAACTTCATCACCACCACTTTCTGTCGACCAGGTCCCGGTTACTTCCTCGCCCCCCTCTACGGCTTCCATGGCCCCTTCAAGCGCCACCTCTGGACCGTCATCAACAAAATTCAGCAGCCCACCGATATCGATAACGCCGCTGTCTTCGTCGACATCGCCATCGTTGTCCACGACGACCACGCTACCTGTCAACGAAATCAGCTCACTGGACAGTGATATGGACTGGCCAGGCTCGATGCCTTCCGGGTGGTCAATAGCCTGGAACTGTTGCAACGTGATGGTTTGCGTTTCACCATCACTGTCGATGAACAGGGCGAAGACAATGCTGCTGGGATCGTTGCTCTCTACATTGGGGGGATAGAAGTCCGTGCTGCCAATGATGGCCATCCCGCCGTCAGGACCTTCAACTTCGTGCAGGTAGACAGTGTTGCCACCTGACTCCAGGCCGGAATCGACTGGGCCTTCTCCGGAACCCTTGAGCCCCAAAGCGTAGGTCCAGGTAACGGAGGCAAGACCATCGGCACCTGGCTCGATGGTGGCATTGAAAAACTTGGCGAGATCACGTGAATTGACCAGTGAGTCCGTTTGGTCTTCGTCAAGACCGTAGCCCAGCAGCTGAGGCTGGACCTCACTCGGAGCCTGATCGCGAGGCCCAGTCTCGCCCCCCCCACCTTCAAATAGAGGTGTGAGGTCAGCATCCGAGGTTGTCAGGGTAAAGCCTTCTAAGTCTTCCGCCTGGGTAACGTCAACCGATGGGCTATCGTCCACAATGGTGAACTCAAGGCTACTGGAGGCCGTGTTACCACCCGCATCGGTGACGGTGTACACAAGGCTTGCCAAGGCCTCATCGGTACCCTCTTCATGCAACAGGTTGTTGGCAAGTGTGACGGTAAACTCGCCGGTCTGCGGGTCAATCTCAACCTGGAACAGGAACGGCTCTGCGGCGTTACTTTCTTGCACCCGCTCATTGGACGCCGTGAGAGTGTTGCTACCAACATCCCAGTCGAGAATAAAACTCTCCTGACCAATGGTCAGGGTCTCACCGTCCATGCTGGCAAAGCCTATGCTGCCGGCGCCTAAAGGTCCGAAGCTAAAGTCGAGGCTCCCAGTGGCCGTTACACTGGTGAAGCCACTCCCAAACGCTAGCGCCATAGGAGTGGGACCATCGATGGGCTGCTGGTCATCCGACAACAGGCTAGACTCTGCGAGTGAAATACTTGCAGGCCCAGCGGTCGGATCACCTACGATCTCTTCATCAGTATCAGTATCAGCCTCCGCTTCCGCAAGCAGCAGGCCTGCCCCTTCGATTTCCGGCGCACCATCCAGTTCGCCCATGCCAAACTCGAAGGCCAGCGGATCGACATTTTCCGCGATACGCGCCAGCTGCACGAAGCTATGGCCGCCGTCGGCGCCGCCACCCGGGCCGGCACCGGCTGCGGTGGCATCGAGCACGTCAAGGAGGTCTACATCGTCATCGTCCAGGGCGGCGAGCAGGGCTTCCAGATCTTCATCCAGCGCACTGAATTCGCTCGCGTCTACAGGCAGGTCGGCATCGAGTTCGGGGGTCATGGCGACTACCTGGCCGCCTTCGATGACAGTCGGGTCCAGATTGTCGGCGAAATCGAGTTCGACGCGCCCGTTATCCGAAGTGACCAGCGACTCCCCCTCAGCCAGGGTGTCACCCACGCGAAGTTCACGCATGTTGCCATCGGCGTCGCGCGCCCAGGCCTGACCGGAGATGGATACGACAGTAGCAATGCTCATGAAGTGACTCCCTGCGAACTAGTCTTTATCAGTGCCAAACAGGAATGACCCGGTAGCTTGGATCGACCCATTTTTGGCTTATGGGGTCACTTTAGGTTACGTACGCATACAAAAGTATTGGACCGATGGACAGGGAGGCGACGCAGGCGAAAACCCAGAAACAACCAGAGGGCCCGGCAGTGCCGGGCCCTCTGGACATGATCAAGCAGGCTCTCGGCTACTCGATTTCGATCTGGTTGTCCTCAATCAGCTGTTGGAGCACGTTCCCATGATAGGAGATGCCTTCCAGAAGTATCAGCTGGTCGGCAAGATACAGCTCTCCGTCATCAAAGGCGCCACTGGCGCTGAGGTGTAAATGTGTGTCGCCATCCTCCGCCGCCGTGACCTGGAGGAAGTGATCCAGCGTTTCACTGTCACCATCCCATTCGGTGAGCAGTTCTCGCAGGTCAAGCGAATCGCCGTCGCCCAAACGATAACTGGAGACGCTCTCGTCAGTAGAAAGCGACTCTTCCTCCTCTCCACCCAACGTCCAGCCGAAGGTCTCGACACTGGTTTCGTCGAGGGAATCAGCGTCTGGAGCAATAGCCAGGTCAAGTTCGACAGGCCTCACCGAGAAGGCACTTTCTGAGCCTGATTGACCGGGGCCGGTCGTGCCACCGAGAAAGGCGATGAAGGCAAACGGCTGGTCATGCTCGATAACGACATGTCCATCCTGCAACGACAGGTCCTCCAGGTTCCCCTTGTAGAAAAACTCTCCGTCGATGTCGTAGAGGTTATAGGTCGCACCATGGATAGGACCGAACAGTTCGAAGGTGGCTGCCGTGGCGAGGCCACTCAGTTCGAACAACAGTGCTTCACCGGCCTCGATGGCGTCCGGGTCGTTGTTGCCCTGATGGTCGACGGAGTAGAAGCCGGATGGCGAGAGCACCGCCGTGGCACTCTGGGAGCCGGTCTCCTTGAGCTCCCGGGCATTGCCCAGGGTGCCTTGCCCGTCACTCGCACCAACGGTATGGCCCGAGAAGGAGAGAATCATCGGGACATCGGGGTCATCCGGGTCGTCTGGATCATCCGGATCATCCGGGTCATCCGGGTCATCCGGGTCATCCGGGTCATCCGGGTCATCCGGGTC